>JBKPBQ010000572.1:0-3275 GCA_046726955.1 Acidobacteriota bacterium | reverse complement strand
GGACGCGATGGGGAATGTGTCTCCGCAGGAATGGACGCGGCCGGCGCGCGACCTCGCCGGAGTGCACGTCCTCTTCCTGTCCCAGCACGACCTGCCCGGCGGGCCGGAGCGCGCCCGGGAGTTCCTGGAGCAGGTGCCGATCGTGGCCCTCACGCGCGGGTGGCAGGGCGTGACGCTCCTCTCGCGCCACGGCTCGGAGCAGATCCCGGCCTACCCGCGGCCAGAGGTCGATCCCACCGGCGCGGGCGACGTCTTCGCCGCTGCCTTCATGGTCCGCTATCACGAGTCGTCCGATCCCAGCGAGGCCGCGGTGTTCGCCGCCTGCGCCGCGTCGTGCGCCGTCGAGGGCGTGGGAGCGTCGGCCCTCGGCGACCGTGCCGAGGTCGAGAAGCGGATCGGGCTCCGCGACCGATTGCTCGAAGAGGGGGAATGGGATGAATAGACGGCATCTTCTCTCGATGGTTCCGGCCCTCGTCGCGCTCGCGAGCGCGGCTGCGGCCTTCCAGGCCACGAAGCCGGCGCCGGTGGCCAAGCCTCGTCCCCCGGCGAAGGCCTCGTACCCGCCCGTGGCCGATGGCACGCTCGCGGTCGTGGAGACGGAGCTCGGATCCTTCACGATCCGGCTGTTGCCCTCGGTGGCGCCGCAGCATTGCCAGACCTTCGTAAAGACGGCGAAGTCCGGCGGCTACGACGGCACGACTTTCCATCGCCTGATCCCGGGCGGGATCATCCAGGGCGGCGATCCGCTCTCGAAGGATCCCGCCAAGGCCGCGAGCTACGGCACGGGTGGCCTGGGGCTCCTCAAGGCCGAGTTCTCGGATCGTCCGTTCGTGCGGGGAACGGTGGCCGCGGCGCGGCGGCCCTCGAGCCCGGACAGCGGGGGCGTCCAGTTCTTCGTCATCGTCAACGACCAGCCGTCGCTGCAGGGCCAGTACTCGATCTTCGGCGAGGTCACGGAAGGCATGGACGTCGTGGACAAGATCTCGACGCAGCCCGTGAACGGCGACCGCGCGGCGAAGCGGATCGAGATGAAGGTCCGCATCCAGCCCTGACGGCCGCCGATCTCGGCCGTTTCAGCGCTCACGGCGATGCGACCACGTAGAGGGCCTGTTCCCGGCCGCAAGCCTGGCATCGGCAGCCCACCACGGTCATGGGCTGGCCGTCGTAGAGGATCGAGTGGCGCTCCTCTTCGCTCAGGCTGCAGCCCGCACCGCAGCCGCAGTCCAGGGTCTCGACGAGGCGGGAGATCTCGCCGTCGCTGGAAACCGGGAGGGCGGAGGCGGCGGACTCTCCCGCCACGAGCGGGCGCGTCCGCCAGAAGGCACGCCGCTCGCGCGTGCGCCGTCCCCGAATCGCGATCGCGCCCAGGCCGAGCACGGTCGCCACGAGGAGGCCGAGGCCGGCCCACCCGGTCCGGCCGTCACTCGCCCGCGCGACGCCTGGTGAAGGACGGGCGTCCCGGTCGATCGTGTAGCCCAACGCGTTCTCCGCGCGCTCGATGGCATTTCGGTAGCGGCTCGTCTCGGCCGCGGGCAGCGAGCTGCCGAGGGATTGGTAGCTGTAGGTCAGGTTGAGCGTGCGGCCGCGCGGCTCCGCCCGGGCCCGGAAGACGAAGGCGCCCTCACGGATGTCTTCGGCTTGCGGCTCGAGGGTGATCGGCTCGGGAAGCTCGACGACGAGCTTGTGGAGCACGTGCACGGGATGGGCGACCTCGAGGGGCATGGTCCGAAGCGGCGCGGGCTTGCGCAGCCACTGCCCCACGGCCCAGCCGTAGAACTCGTGGCGCTTGTCCTTCCAGAACCCGGGAAGCTCGTAGCGTTCTTCGGCGAGGATCAGGTTCTTCGTGCGGTCGTCCTTGAACGAAGGCGGAGCGAGGGCCCGGACCCCGGGATCGTCCTGCGCGTAGTGGCTCAGGTATCGCTTGGCGACGTCGGCCGGCGACATGCGCGCGAGGGCTTGCCGCTTGTCGTCGGCGTCGGGTCCGGTGTAGGTGGTGTGGACGGTGAGCCGGACCGGCGCGGTCCACGAGGCGACGGTGTACGTCTCTTCGACCACGCGCGACGGCTCCTTCCGCGGCGCACCGGGGATGGCGGTGAGGCTCTCCGTGTCGTCCTTCACGAGAAGGGCGCGCTCGAAGTCGGGTGGCTCCCAGCTCGTGGGGGGGCCGCCGCGCTCGGAGCGAGTGGCGTCGATCCAGACGGTCTTGCCGGCGATCCTGGCCTGGACGATCGCGTGGTCGAACTGGAACGGGCTCGGCTGGTAATCGTCGAGTGCATGGCGCGCCTCGGTGTTCACCAGAGCGGGGACGGCATCGATTCCGAGCTCCCCGAAGAGGGTCGTCAGGAGCAGAGCCTTGTCCTTGCAGTCTCCAAAACGCTGCGCGAGCACCTCGTCTGGACGATGCGGGCGGTGGGAGTTGAGGCCCATCTCGATCCCGAGGTAGCGGATCTCGTCCTGCACGAATCGAATGGCGCGAAGGGCCCGCGCTTCCTCATCGCCTCCGGCGGACCTCCACTCCGCGGCCAGCGCCGAGAGGTGCTTCGACGGTCGCCTTTCCGACGAGAAGAGGACGTTCGCCCAGCGTGCGACCTCGTTCCAGGAGCCGAACTCGCTGAGCTGCACGCGGGGATGCGGGTCGTACCATCCCGGCACTTCCTCATCCGCGTCGACGGCGGGCACATCGGTGGTTTCCCAGAGGTAGGTCCGGGTGCCGTTGGCGTCCCGGACCACCGGCTCGATGCTCGTCTGGATCGGCTTCACGCGGAGCGTCCGCGTCGAGGGCAGGAGGAGGCGATACCGCAGGTATCGGACAGGCACCGAGTACGCAAGCCGCACGGTACCGACGTAGCGGCCGCCCAGGAGGGGATTGGCACCCTCGAGCGTGTAGGCGTAGTCGACGACGTCGCCCGGCCGCACGTCCTTCAGGAAGACGAGGGCGCTCAGCGAGCCGTTGTAGATCCGCTCGCTGAGGTCGTCCTCTTGATGGATGACGTTGACGTCCGCCGCCTTGAACGAGCGGACGTTCCTTCCTTCGCGCCAGAGGCGAACGTGGTGGATCACCAGGCGCTGGTAGGACGGATCGAAGCCGATCCGGATCTCCGAAGCCTCCTGGACCCCGGCGGTGGAGAGCACCTTCCAGGCCTGGCGATAGTAGCGGGCAGTCGTCTCCGCCACCCTCGCCTGGAAGTCGTCGATCAGGTAATAGGTCCCGTAGGCGACCTGCTCGCTCGGAATCGCGCCATCCCCCGGCGGCGCCAGCTCGTCCACCCAGGCTC
>JBKPBQ010000571.1:0-10176 GCA_046726955.1 Acidobacteriota bacterium | reverse complement strand
CATGAGGGAGGTCGTGGACTGGCTGGACCAGTACCTGGGGCCGGTCAGATAAGCCGGGTCAGAAGGCGCCGAGGAGCCGTAGACCCTCTCTCGAAGACGAGCTGCGCGGACTAACATGGGGCCGCGGAGCCTACGCCGGTCGGGAGGGACGTCATGCGTATAGGAATCGTCGGAGCAGGGATGATCGCCTAGATGCTCGACTGGGCCCGCGCGCGTCTCGCTCTCGTGGCCCTGGTCCTGCCCGCGCTCGCGGGCTCGGGCTCGACGCCCGCGCCCGTCCGATCGCCCGGCTCCCCCGACGCGGTCGCCCTCGCCGAGAAGCTCCGCCGCCTCTACGCGAGGCCGGGCGAGCCCGGAGAGCGGTGGGGTCGGCGGTCGCCCGAGGTCGTGCTGGAAAAGGGCGCTCGCGTTCCGCGCGAGTCCGCGTACCGCGACGAACCGGCCTTCGTCCTCGCGGCCAGCGAGCTCCTGCGCAACCGGAACGGAGACGACGCCCTCCTCGGCGCCTGGCTTCTCGGCACGGCTCCCGCGACGCAGCGGGACGACGCGGCCACGGCGCTTCTCGGAGCACTCCGCGACTCCGACTCCAGGGTCCGCTTCGAAGCCGCACGCGCGCTGGGAGTGCTGCTCGACCCGCGGACGGCCGCGCCGCTGCGCGAGCTGAGCGTTCGCGGGACCTGGCCGGAGAGGGCGGCCGCGGGATGGGCGCTGCGCCGCATCGCACTCCCCGAGGACTCCTCGAAGCGCGGCCAGGACCGGCTCGCGTCCGGCTTCTGCCGCGGCGTCAACTGGTGGCACGAGGAGACGGGCGGCGACGCGGGAGCCGGCTCCTTCCGCAAGCTCTCCGAGCTCGGCGTGGACTGGGTGTCGATCCACAGCTGGGACCCGCTTCAGCGAGACGTCCATGCGCCAGGGTGGGCCGAGATGCACCACCCCTACGCGATCCCCCGGCTCGCGGACCTCGTGCGCAGCGCCCACGCGGCGGGACTCAAGGTCATGGTGAAGCCGCACCTGGAGATGCGAGGCTACGAGCCCACGTGGGAGGAGCGCCGCATCCTCCAGGGCGGGGACGCGGCGGCACGCCGGGCGCTCATCTCCCGGATCCGCGAATCCTGGGCGCGGCCGCGGCCCTGGCACAACGACATCGAGATGACGACGGAGACGGAGTGGCGGCAGTGGTTCTCGCAGTACGAGGGCTACGTCTTGGCCTACGCGCGGCAGGCGGCGGAGGCCGGAGCCGACGCGTTCTGCGTCGGACGGGAGACGGACAAGGCCGCGATCGCGCGTCCGGACGACTGGCGGCGGATCATCGCCCGCGTGCGCGAGACGTTCGCGGGTGCGCTCACGTATTCGGCCAACTTCGACAGCTACGACCGCATCGCCTTCTGGGACGCGCTCGACGTCATCGGCGTCTCGGCCTACTTTCCTCTCGCGGATGGCGCGCCGAAAGAGGAGGACCTCGCGGCCGCCTGGGACCGGATCCTCGCTCGCCTCGAGACCGTGGCCCGGAAGACCAACCGCCGCGTGGTCTTCACCGAGATCGGTTATCCCGCGGTGCCCACGGCGGCGAGCCGCCCGTGGGACGAGCCCTCCGGACCTGCGGACGTCTGGCTCCAGGCCCGGCTCTACGAAGCGGCCCTGCAGGCCGTCTCGAAGCGGCCGTTCATGGTCGGCACCTTCTTCTGGCTGTGGGAAGGCGTCGCCCGCCCGGCGTTCCGCGACGCGTCGTTCTCGATCCAGGACAAGCCCGCGTCGTTCGTGATGGCCGACTGGTACGAGCGCTGAGGCAGCCCACCGGCCGAGCGGCCTCGACAGCCTTCCAGCGCTCGCCTTCGGCGGCCGCATCGGGGAGAATGCCAGCGCGCGCGGGTTCGTGGTGCCCACGAACCGGGAGCTGCTCGTCGCGCGACCCCCGCGCCATCGTGTCTGGAGGCTAGCCGTATGTTCATCGAAGGCATCCGTACGCGTGTCAAGGGCCAGGGCAAGCGGGTCGTATTCCCCGAGGGCGGCGAGGAGCGCGCGCTCCAGGCCGCGACGCGGCTCCGCGACCAGGGCCTC
Source organism: Acidobacteriota bacterium (assembly GCA_046726955.1). Taxonomy (GTDB): domain Bacteria; phylum Acidobacteriota; class Vicinamibacteria; order Fen-336; family Fen-336; genus CAVPGH01. The sequence goes on along the minus strand of JBKPBQ010000571.1, from coordinate 8,118 downwards.
GTCAGGCCCGTGCTGATCGGGACCGCGGCCTCGCTGCGCGAGAGCGCCCGCGGCCTGGGCCTGGATCTCGAGGGAATCGAGATCCAGGACCCGGCGAGCGATCCCCGGCTCGCCGAGTACGCGGCGGCGTATCACGAGCTGCGCCGCCACAAGGGCGTCACCCCGGAGGCGGCGGCCACCAAGGCGAGGCTGCCGCACTACTTCGGCGCGCTCATGCTCCGCGCGGGGACGGTGGACGGCATGGTGTCCGGCCTCCACTCCGCGACCAAGCCCTTCCTGCCCGCGTTCGAGGTGGTGAAGATGCGCGAGGGGTGCACCCGCGCCTCCTCGGTCTTCATCATGGACTGGCCGGACAAGACGCTGTTCTTCGCGGACTGCTCCGTGAACATCGCTCCCGACGCGGCCACCCTCGCCGACATCGCGCGCGCCACCGCGGTCACGGTCAGGACGTTCGGTCAGGAGCCGCGCGTCGCCATGCTCTCGTTCTCCACGCGTGACAGCGCGAACGACGCGTCCGTCGACAAGGTGAAGGAGGCGGTCGCCCTCGTCCGGAAGGCGGAGCCGGGCCTCGTGGTGGACGGCGAGATCCAGTTCGACGCGGCGTTTGTTCCCGCCGTGGCGAAGAAGAAGGCGCCGGGCAGCCCCTTCACCGAGACCAGGGCCAACGTCTTCGTGTTCCCGGACCTCAACGCCGGGAACATCGCCTACAAGATCACCGAGCGGCTCGGAGGGGCGACCGCGATCGGACCCATCCTCCAGGGCCTGCGGAAACCGGTAAACGACGTCTCCCGCGGCTGCTCGGCGCAGGACTTCGCGGACGTGGCCACGATCACGGCCGCCCTCGCAGACTAGCCGGGAAGTCGCGGATCAGCGGAAGGTCATCCTCGACTGCGACAGCTCCGCGTTGTTACCGCTGCCGCCCACGTCGAGCGCGTAGACGAAGAGGCGATGCGGGTTGCCGTCCCGGAGCTCGGGGGGAATGGCGAACCAATACCCGTGGTCACCCGGGACACCCAGAGCGCGATTCACGTCGGGACGCGCGATGTTGGCGATCGTCTCGCCCGCGAAACAACCCTGTCCGGGCGGGCCGTCGACGAAGAACTGGACGCGCACCTTGAGGGCGGGTCCGTCCCGGTCGAGCGCCCACCCGCCGGCGTGGCCGTCGAAGATGTTGTCCAGGAACCCGATGGGCGCTTGATCCCGCAGCGTGAAGCGCAGGCCGCTCTGCGAGAGCAGGCGATTCTCCGCCACCCCGCCGCTGTCGATGCCGTGGACGAAGAGCGTGTGGGGCCGCCCATCGCGGAAGCGCGTTGGGAGGGGAAAGTTGAACCCGTGGAGGCCCGTGATTCCCAGCGCCGCGTTCACGTCGCCCCTGAAGAGGTTGGCGGCGACGGCTCCGGCGAACTGGCCGCTTCCGGCGGGCCCGTCGACGTAGAAGTGGACGGCGATCGACGCGTTCGGCGTGTGGGGATCGAAGACCCAACCGGCCGCGATGCCGATCGGCGTGATCCCGTCCAGGACACCTTGCGGAGGTCGGGGATCGGGATGGGGCGTTCCGTCGCCCGTGAGCATCACGAACCGGGTGTCGCGCGGGTTGTGCTCCTCGTAGGCGACGACGAAGTACGGCCGGTCCGTGACGAAGACCGCGCCCTGGGCGTGCACGACGAAACGCCCGTCGTTCGAGAGATGAAGCAGAGGGGCCCACGAGCGGTCGGGCCTCCGCAGCCGGTAGATCAAGTGGAACGTGCCCAGGCCTCCTGCCGGCTGCGCGTTGCCGATCCACGCAACATGGACGCCGCCAGTCGAATCCGCGGAGACCGAGACGAAACGCCACGACGACCCGTCCGTCCGGGCTGGCCATGACCTGCGGAAACACAAGAAAGGCTCCGTCCACGACGAGCCGAGCCGCCTCCCAGCCCTGGCCGACCGGCTTGCGCCGCATCCACGTGGTCTCGTTCGTCTGATCGACCCAGGCGAAGTAGATCGTTCCGTTGGAGGCCACGAAGACGTCGGACGTGGAGTAGTCCGGATTGCTGGCGCCGCCTCCCAGGACCTCCGGGGCTCCGAATGCCGCGTCGTCGGGAGCCTTGGACCACAAGCGGGCTTGCCGGTCGTCGCCGGAACTTCCGGCGAGAAGGATTCGCCCCTGACCGAACGCGACCTTCGGGTACTTCACCGAGGAGGCTCCAGGCACCCTGAAGCTCTGCAGGACCGAGAAGCCGTTGTCGGCGAAGACCCGGTTCGAGCCGGATCCGAACGCGCACCATCCCATCAGGGTCAGGACGCGAACCCACACGCGTCGCTGTCGCATGTGATCTCCTGGGAATGAAGGGCCAGATTCTACGACGGCGGCCGCGAGGACGAGAGAGGACGTCGACGCGCTAGCGTCCTTCGAGGGCTGCGAGCTTGCGTTCCAGGGACTCGATCCTTCGTATCAAGGCGAGGTAGCTGTTCGCGAGTCCGCGCATGAGGCCGAGCGCGAAGGCGGGACTCTCCGAGACCGCCTCGATGAAGTCCTCGCGGGACAGGCAGAGCAGGTGGGAATCCTCGGTGGCCTCCACCGCCTCCACGTCCGCGATCCCCATCAGGCCGAAGAGCCCGGAGGACATGCCCCGCTTTGCGCGCCGGACCTCTATCCCGTCGCGCACGTGCGCGAGCTCGCCGTCCACGACCACGAACATGTGCCCCTCGGGGTCGCCGTGGTCGTAGACGAGCTCCCCCGCCGCGAAGCGCATCTCCACCATCTTCGCGGCGATCGCCGCGACCTCCTCGCTGCCCACCGGACGGAACTGCTCGACCTCCATGAGGAAGAGCGTCCGCTCCACGGTCGTCAGCGTGGGCTCGATCTTCATGCCGGCGCCTCCATCCGCCGGCTCGCCCAGGCCGCGGTCTCGCGCACCACCGGGTCCGGCGCCCGGAGCGCGCTCACGAGCGGCTCCGCGGCCTCCGCCAGACCGAGCTCGCCGATGGCGTAGAGCGCGCAGATCCGCAGCCACCGGTCCTCGGAGGACCCGAGCTCTCGGAGGATGGCGGAGAGCGGCGCGTCGGCGAGACCGAGCCGGACCGCGGCCCGCCGCACCCGCTCGCCTTCGGGCGACGTGTCGAGCAGCGGACGCACGGCCTCGAGGTCCCTCGAGAGGAGCGCGGTCTCCAGGTACTCCAGGGACTGCGCCCGTATCCGCGGGTTCGGGCTCACGAACCCCCGGTGGGCGCGCAGCACGTCTCGCGGCGGGTAGAGAAGCGCGAGCCCGCGAAACACGAGCTCGCGCGACTGCGCGAGGCGCTCGCCGAGCCCGCGTGTGAGCAGGCTCCTCGCGGGGCCCGCGGCGAGCTGGGCCGCGGCGTGACCCTGGACCAGGAGACGAAGGTAGACCGCGACCTCGTCCCGTACGTGGCGCCGGGCGATCGGCTCGGGGAGCACGACGCGGTCGTCCGCCTTCCTGATCCGCGTGAGCGCCCAGAACGTCCGCTGGAGCAGCACGGGATCCCGCGGTCGGCTCGTGCCCCGGAGCAACGAGAACGCGGCGGTCTGCGTGCCGATGAGGGCGAGGACGCGCGGGATCTCGCGGCGGGAGCGCAGGGGCAGCTGGGGATCGTCGAGAGAATCGCCGAGCATCCCCGCGATGCGGTCGCCGTATCGGACGAGGGCCGCGCGCGCGTCGGCGCGATCGCGCGGCCAGCCGAGCCGGCCCACGAACAGGGGAACGGACTCCCGCTCTCCCGCGACGGCGAGGCTCGTGAACGCGGCACGCCGCAGCTCGGGATCCGGGTCGTCCAGGAGAACCGGGAGGAGGCGGCGGCGGGCGTCGGTGGCGAGGGATGCCATTGCTCCCGGCTTCGACACCGCATCCGACGACGTCGGTCCTGCCTGCGACGTGACGGAAGCCGCCGAGGGCGTGGGCGTCGAGGGTGCCTGAAGAGTCGGGATGGTGAGGGCCCGGGCGCGCACCGCGACCGAGGGGTGGGAAAGCAGAGCATCGCACCTCTCCCTCAGCACCTCGGGGGCGACCGCCTGGAGCTGGTCGAGCGCATAGAGGACACGTCGCTCGTCACCGCTTTCGAGGAGCGGAACGAGCTCGGCCACCGCCCCCGCTTCCTCGAGCAGGACAGAGGGCCTCGCTCCGGGCAGCAGCATCCGGTCGAGCGAGAGCGACACCTCGCGGGCGTACAAGCTGTCGACGACGCGCTCCAGCACGAGCCACGCGAGCGACACCACGGCCACCACGACCGCGAGCTGCGGCACGGTGCCTCCCTCGAGCGCGATGACCGCGAGCACGAGCAGCCCCGCCCCCGCATCTCCCGCTCGGGCGACCACCCCATCGATGAAGCGCTTCGCGGGACGCCGGATGCCCTCGGCCAGCGGGAAGAACAGGAACTCCGAGGCCGTCCGGGCGAGGGAGACGCGCATCGTCGCCTCGTACAGCCGCGTCCCCAGAACACCCCCGAAGGACGGAGAAAGGGCGGTCAGGAGAGAGCCGGCGGCGAGTCCCCCGGGAAGGAGGACCGAGGCATGACGCGCCCCGAGCCGCGACAGGACGACCGACGTGACCCCGAGCTGGGCCACCAGGGCGAGGACGTTCTGGGCACCGTAGAAGAGCCCGAGGAGGCTGGTCAGGCGCGCGGCGTCGCCGGTCCGGCCCTGCAGCGCCGCCTTGAAGAGATAGTCCAGGACCCCGGAGGCCACGGCGCCGACGAAGAAGAGGACGACGAGCTGGCGCACGTACGGGCGCCGTAGCGCGGAGGCGAGGCCCTCCTCGCGGACGTCCTCCGCTCGCGCGGGGGCTTTCTCTTCTTCGCGCACGCCGCTCCGGCTCGCGAGGGCAGCGGCCACGACGTGGACGCCGGCGAGGACGAGAAGCAGGAGCTGGGGGCCCGACGGCCGGGGGAGCGACGCGAACAGCCCCGCGGCGAGGCCGCCCAGGACGCCTCCGGCCCCGATCGGGCCGAAGAGCCGGCGGGCCTGCTGCGCGTTCACGCGCTCGTTGGCGAGCAGCCAGAACTGCGAGACGAGGAGCAGGCCGTACGTCCCCGTCCACAGGTAGAAGGCGACGGCCGCCCCGGCCCCGCCCGCCCGGAACCAGATCGCGAAGAGCGGCAGCGAGGCGCCGGTCGCGAGGAGAGCGCGGACGAGCGCCCGGTGCGTGGCGCTTCCTCCCGCGAGCCGGGTGAAGCCCGCCCCTCCAACCACCATGAAGGCGGCGAGGGCGAGGGAGACATAGGGCAGGCGGGTCACCGGCATTCGGCTCAGCAGGAATCCATCGCGGGCGATCCGGGCCAGGGTGAAGGCGAGAATCACGAGGAAATGGAGCGCGGTGAGCGAGGACACGAGCGCGCCCTCGCCGGCCTCCACCCGCGGCACGAGCGCCCGCACGGCACGCCACATGGAAGAACTCTAGCAGGGCCCGGCCCTCGCAGTCGGGAGATCATGCTCACAGACGCACGTCTGGCGGACGGGCGATCCCTCGGTGCCCGTCCGGAAATCCAGGATTGGTGGTGGCTCATGACTCACGAAGACGAGACGGCAGACGCGGTCGGGGCACGCATCGCGCCCTGGCTCTCCGTCGCCGACGCGACCCGGGCCGTCGACTACTACCGCAAGGCGTTCGGAGCGGTCGAGGTGGAGCGGCTCGAGGACGACGATGGCGAGATCGTGGTGGCCCAGCTCTCGATCGGGGCGGCGATCGTCTGGGTTCAACACGACGGCGAATCGAATCCGGGAGCCCTGGGCGGCCGCTCGCCTGTCCGCCTGATCCTCACCGTCGACGACCCGGACTCGCTCTTCGCGCGGGCGCTCGCGGCGGGTGCCACCGAGGTCGCGGCCATCCACGAGGAGCACGGGTGGCGCGTGGGCCGCCTGGCCGACCCCTCCGGACACCACTGGGAGATCGGCCGGCGGCTCACGTCCTGACGTCCTCCTATCGACCCTCGCAGGTCACGCGGTTGTTCCAGTCCACGAAGGCGCCGTTGGGGTTGTCGCGCCAGGCCCAGACGTGGAGCTCGAAGAACGCGCCGGGGATCCCGTACCGGTTCGGACTGCCGACGAGCTGGAAGGACTGGCCCTCGAGCACCGGAGCGACGCCATCGTGCGTCGCCAGCCAGTGCGCCGCGTCGGGCACGATGTACTCGACGCCCACGAGCCGCAGCCGGTCGCCGGACGGCTCGTAGATCAGGGCTTCCGGGTGCGAAGCGTCGATCTCGCCGTCGCCCACGAGGGCGTCGTTGACGTAGTGGATCCCCATGGCGCCGTGGTCCGGACCGCTGACGCAGCCGAGGAACGGATGGTACTGGGCATCGGTCGCGGCGTTGACGTCGATGGACTGCGTGTCGAGGGCCGCGAACGCGGTTGTAGAATGGCGAGCGCCGTCTGTTGCGGTCGAACATGACTTCCGAGCCGCCCAAGCCTCCCGAGCACGTCCGCTTCGGCGACGGCTTCGAGCTCGACGCGGGTCCGCGCGCAGTCGACGAGACCTCGGCAGGCCGGGTTGCGCTCGCCACCGGCGGTGAACCCGGAGGCCTACGAAGCCTATCTTCGCGGCCTTCCCTATCTGACGGTCGCCCACTCCGGAGTTCGAGACCCTTCGATGGGAGGGAGCAATCATGAAGATACGCGACGGCGTCATCGCGTCGCTGGCGGCGGCCACGTGGATTGTCCCCTCGGCCTCCGCGCAGTCCACCGCTTATCTGGCCACTGATCTGGTGTCGGACGAGCCCGGTGTGGCGCCGAACCTGGACCCACACCTCGCCAACGCATGGGGCATCGCGCGACCGCCGACCGGCGGTGCCTTCTGGGTGTCCTCTGAGCGAGCGGGTCGGATCGTTCTCTACGCTGGGGATGCGGGTGGCGGTCCGCTGACGAAGCTGTCGTTGGAGGTTGCCGTTCCGGGCGGACACCCGACCGGTCAGGTCTTCAACGATACGTCGGACTTCGTGGTCTCTTCGGCCTTTGTCAGTGGCCCGGCGTTCTTCATCTTCGCCTCGACGACCGGTTTCGTCAGCGGCTGGAACCCTGTCGTGTCGACGATGGCGGCTGAAGTCGGATTCCAGACCGCCGATGGTGCGATCTACACGGGCATGGCCCTGGCCAACAACGGCAGCGGAAACTTTCTCTACCTGGCCGACTTCCACAACGGGAAGATCGACGTCCTCGACGGCAGCTTTCAGCTCGTTCACCTCGCCGGCGACTTCACCGATCCCAACTTCCTCGCGGGCTATGCCCCGTTCAACGTCGCCGCCATCGGCGGCAAGCTCTACGTCGCCTTTGCCAGGCAGGACGCCGAGGAGATCACCGGACGCCACCTCGGCTTCGTGGACGTCTTCGACCTCGATGGCGCCTTCGAGCAGCGACTGGCGTCGGGGGGCCGGCTCAACGCGCCGTGGGCGATGGTCGTCGCCCCCGCGGACTTCGGCGAGTTCAGCGGCGACCTGCTGGTCGGCAACTTCGGCGATGGCCGCATCAACGCGTACGACCCCACGACCGGAGCCTTTCAGGGCACGCTCAGCGAATCGCCGGGCCATCCCCTCGAGATCGAGCGGCTGTGGGGGCTCGCTTTCGGCAACGGTGTCACCGCGGGAAGCGCGACGACGCTCTACTATGCCGCCGGCCCGGACGACGAGAAGCACGGCCTCTTCGGCAAGATCACAGCCAATCCGGCGGGGACGAGCCCGGTCCACGCGGCGCTCACCACGGGCACGCTGGTCATCACCGGCAGCCGCAACGACGACCACGTGGAGGTGCTGGCGCCGCCGGCCAGCCAGGAGCTGCTCGTTCTCGCGGACGGGCAGCCGATCGGCTCGTTCGACCCGGCCTCGGTCGAGAGCATTCGCTTCAGCGGCTTCGCCGGTGACGATTTCTTCGCCCTCCGGGGTTACACGGGCCCGGCGATCCTCGACGGCGGGGCGGGCAACGACCGCCTGATCGGCGGAGGAGGTGACGACATCCTGCTGGGAGGACCGGGCGACGACGTCCTCGTGGGAGGGGGCGGGCGCGACATCCTCATTGGCGGCGAGGGGGCCGATCTCCTCAACGGGAATGGCGGCGAGGACCTGCTCGTCGCCGGCGCGACCGTCTACGACAACGACACCGCCGCTCTGCTCCAGATCCAGGCCGAATGGTCGTCG
>JBKPBQ010000570.1:0-5030 GCA_046726955.1 Acidobacteriota bacterium | reverse complement strand
TCTCGGCGGTGATGGCCGTGGTCGGGGTGGTGGTGCTCACTCCCATCGCGCGCTCGGAAGCTCCGCTCCTCGAGAGGCTCGTCGGCGGCGGCTACGCAGCGCTCGACCTCGTCGCCCTCGTGCCCCTGCTGCTCCTCCTCCGGCTGACCTGGAGGCTCCGGGGCGGGAGCGTCTGGAAGGTGTGGGCGGGTGTCCTCTTCGGCTTCCTCCTCACGTTCCTGGGCGACGTCTTCTTCGCCTACTTCCAGACGCGAGCGGAGGCGGACCTCGGCCCGCTCTCCGGCCAGCTCGAGTTCCTCGCCAACGTGATGTTCCTGCTCTCGTACTTCGTCATCACTCGGGGAGTCCTGCACCAGCGAGAGCTGCTGCGGGGCTGAGCGATGTCGCGACCGATCCCGCTCGCCTCGGTGAGTGACGGGCGCCCGGGCGACTGCGCCCCGCGTGTTATGCTCCGCGCCTTCACACGCAGGGGGATTCGAATGAAGCCAGGAGTCGCGCTCGCCTTCGGCGTCCTCGCCCTCGCCGCCTGCGGAGAGGCCCGAGCGCCCGTGACGAAGACCGGCGGCCCCGTCGAGAAGCTGGGACCCGGCGAGGGTGCGGTCTCGATCGTGGCCTGGGCCGGCTACATCGAGCGCGGGGCGACCGACAAGAGCTACGACTGGGTCACGGCGTTCGAAAAGGAATCCGGCTGTACGGTCAGCGTGAAGACCGCGGCTACTTCCGACGAGATGGTCGCCCTCATGAACGAGGGCGGCTTCGACCTCGTGACCGCCTCGGGAGACGCGAGCCTGCGGCTCGTCAGCGGGGGCCGCGTTCAGGAGGTGAACCTCGCGCTCGTGCCGAGCTGGAGCAAGGTGGACCCGCGGCTCCAGGACGCCGCCTGGCACACCGTCAACGGCAAGCACTACGGCGTGCCCTACCAGTGGGGCTCGAACGTCCTCCTCTACAACACGAAGGTCTTCAAGGAGCCGCCGAAGAGCTGGAGCGTCGTCTTCGCCGAAACCAAGCTGGGCGACGGCAAGTCCAACAAGGGCCGCGTGCAGGCCTTCGACGGGCCGATCTACGTGGCCGACGCCGCGCTCTACCTGAAGCACCACAAGCCGGAGCTGGGGATCCAGGACCCCTACGCCCTCGACCGCAAGCAGTTCGACGCCGCGATCGCGCTCCTGCGCGAGCAGCGGAAGATCGTGGGCCGCTACTGGCACGACGCCTTCATCCAGGTCGACGACTTCGTGAACGAGGGAGTCGTGGCCAGCAGCTCGTGGCCGTTCCAGGTCAACATGCTCCAGGGCAAGAAGGCGCCGGTGGCGAGCGTCATCCCCGAGGAGGGAGCGACGGGCTGGGCGGACACGACGATGTTGCACGCGAGCGCGCCGCACCCGAACTGCGCCTACCGCTGGCTCGAGCACTCGATCCAGCCGAAGACCCAGGGCGACCTCGCCGCCTGGTTCGGCTCCGTGCCCGCGGTCCCGTCGGCCTGCGAGGGCAACGCGCTCCTCGGCGAGAAGGGTTGCGAGACGAACGGCGCCTCGAACTTCGACAAGATCGCCTTCTGGCGCACGCCCGTCGCGGCCTGCGGCGAAGGGCGCGAGTGCGTCCCCTACCACGAGTGGGTGACGAGCTACATCGCGGTGATCGGCGGCCGCTGAGCGGACGGTCGCGGGCCCTTCGTTGACGGGAGCACCCGCCGTCCGCTTCACGCGCGTCAGCCGCCGCTTCGGCGACGTCGTCGCCGTGGACGACGTGAGCTTGGACATTCGCGACGGCGAGTTCTTCTGCCTGCTCGGCCCGTCGGGCTCGGGGAAGACCACCTGCCTTCGTCTCGTGGCCGGTTTCGAGCGTCCCGACTCGGGAGAGATCGAGCTCGGCGGCGTCCCCGCGGCCCGACTTCCTCCGTACGATCGCGACGTCAACACCGTCTTCCAGGACTACGCGCTCTTCCCGCACATGACCGTCGGGGAGAACGTGGGTTACGCGCTCATGGTGCGGCGGGTGCCGCGCGAGGAGCGGGAGCGCCGCGTGCGCGAAGCGCTCGACCTCGTGCGCCTGCCCGGCGCCGCGGATCGCCGACCGGCCCAGCTCTCGGGCGGGCAGAAGCAGCGGATAGCGCTCGCCCGCGCGCTCGTGAACCGCCCGCGCGTCCTCCTCCTCGACGAGCCGCTCGGCGCCCTCGATCTCAAGCTCAGGCAGGACATGCAGATCGAGCTGAAGGCCCTGCAGGAGCGCGTGGGCATCACGTTCGTCCACGTCACGCACGACCAGGAGGAGGCGCTCTCGCTCTCCGACCGGCTCGCCGTCTTCCGCGGCGGACGCGTCGAGCAGGTGGGGACGCCGGCTGAGGTCTACGAGCAGCCGGCCACTGCCTTCGTGGCCGACTTCGTCGGCGCTTCCAACCTCATCGAGGGGCCACTCGCGACGGCGCTCGCCGGCTCCCCCGCTCCGTTCACCGTGCGCCCGGAACGCATCCGGCTCCTCGGCGAAGCGGAGCCGGTGTCCGGCGATGTGTGCTCCACGCAGGGGGTCGTGCACGACGTCGTCTACCTCGGCATGCACACGCGCTACCGGGTGGAGCTGCCTGGCGGCGAGCGGCTGGTCGTGGCCGAGCAGAACCGGGCGGGCACGGCGGCCGACGTGCACGCGCGCCGCGGACGGCGGGTGCGCCTCGTCTGGGACCGCGCGGCCAATCGCCCGGTCGGCACGGCGGGGTGATGGACGCGAGGCGCGCTCTCCGCTCGCTCTCCACCGCCCTCCATCGGCGGCCGCGGCGGAGCCTCGCCCTCCTCCTCGGTCCACCCCTTCTCTGGCTGGGCGTCGTCTACCTCGGCTCGCTCATGGCACTCGTAGCCCAGAGCTTCTTCCGCCTCGACGACTTCAGCGGCCTCGTCGTCCGCCGCTTCACGCTCGCGACCTGGCGCGCGTTCTTGACTGCCGCCAACCTCGACATCGTGGCCCGCACCGTGGCTATGGCCGCGGCGGTGACGGTGGCGGCGGCGATCCTCGCCTTCCCGCTCGCCTACTACATGGCGCGGTACGCCTCTCGCCGCGGCCGCGCGCTCCTCACGCTGGCCGTCCTCATGCCGCTCTGGTCGAGCTACCTCGTGCGCGTCTACTTCTGGAAGCTGATCCTGGCCCGCGAGGGCGTCGTGAGCTATGCGGCGGAGACGCTCGGGCTGTCGCGCGCCCTCGACTGGGTGCTCGCCTTGCCGGTCATTGGAGGACCGTCGCTCTCCGTCTCGCCGCTCGGCGCCTTCGTGGCCTTCGTCTACGTGTGGCTGCCCTACATGGTGCTACCGGTAGCCGCGTCCCTCCAGCGCGTCCCCCCGTCGCTCCTCGAGGCCTCGTTCGACCTCGGGGCGAGGCCCGCGCAGACGCTCCGCTACGTGACCTTGCCGTTGGCGCTGCCCGGGCTCGTGGCGGGCGGGCTCTTCACGTTCTCGCTGACCCTCGGCGACTTCGTGGTGCCGGGCGCGCTCGGCAACTCCGCGTTCTTCCTCGGCCAGGCCGTCCTCGCCCACCAGGGAACCGCCGGGAACATCCCCATGGCCGCCGCCTTCACGGTCGTCCCGATGGCGCTGATGGCCGGATACCTGGCTATCGCGAAGCGGCTGGGCGCGTTCGAGGCCTTGTGAGGGAAGCTCCCTGGGCCCTCAAGCTCGCGGTCGGCGCCGTCGTCTTCTTCCTACACGCGCCGTTCGCGATCATCCTGCTCTACTGCTTCACCACCGAGGACGCCTCGTTCCGCTTTCCTCCGCCCGGCCTCACGCTCGACTGGTTCCGCGTCGCCTGGGAGCGCGACGACGTCTGGGCCGCCCTCGGCCTCTCGCTGCGCGTGGCCGCGGCGGCGACTCTCCTCGCCCTCGTTCTCGGGACGCTCGCCGCGGGCGCCATCTTTCGCGCCCGGTTCTTCGGCCGCGAGACGGTGTCGCTGCTCCTGCTCCTGCCCATAGCCCTCCCCGGCATCGTCACGGGGATCGCGCTCCGCTCCGCGCTCGGGCTGCTGGAGATCCCGGTTGGCTTCTGGACGATCGTGGTCGGCCACGCGACCTTCTGCGTGGTCGTCGTCTACAACAACGCGCTCGCGCGCCTCCGCCGCACCGGGCGCTCGCTCGTCGAGGCCTCGATGGACCTCGGGGCTTCCGGCCTGGAGACGTTCCGCTACGTCGTCCTCCCCCAGCTCGCTCCCGCCCTCGCCGCGGGCGCCATGCTCGCCTTCGCCCTCTCCTTCGACGAGATCATCGTCACCACCTTCACGGCGGGCCAGCAGGAGACGCTGCCCGTCTGGATCTTCAGCCAGCTCACGAAGCCCCGGCAGCGGCCCGTCACGAACGTGGTCGCCGTGTTCGTGGTCCTCGCGACCGCGGTGCCGATCCTCCTCGCCCACCGCCTGACCCGCGACGACGACTAGCCGGATACGCGGAGGAGTGGGACACTCTGTTCGCCTCTACCGAGGAGATGTACATGTCAATGCATGGTGTCGGCGCGGCTCGAGTGGTCAGGACGGGGGCCTTGTGGGTCGTGTGGATGGCGTACCCCACGGCCGGCCGCGCTCAGGCGTTCGACCCGCGCTGCAGTGATCGTTCGGCGACCGGGGAATTCAGCTGCACGATCAGCCGGCCGGTCGTCAACCGGCCCGAGTGGGTCTACCCGAACGTCGTGTTCGCACCAAAAGATCTCGTCTACGTGAGCGGCGACGGATGCGTACAGACGGGCGGTTCGGGCTCGACCTGGAAGCGCTACGTGAACCCCGGCGGAGACGACAGCGACCATCTCTACCATGGCCTCATCCGCATCCCGAGCGCGAAGATGGCCGGGACCGACGTCGGCAACACGCTCACACGGATCAAGAACGTCGTCGGACGGCCCCTGGTCGTGACCGGCGAGGGCGTACCGGTGTCGCAGCTCGTGCTGCATCTGGGATACGAGGACAACGACTACGGCGACAACGGCTACGACCGTCACGACGACGGCACCGAAGACCAGTGCAAGCAGGACGTCGACCCCGCGCACGGGGGGCCGGCCTTCGTCACGAT
>JBKPBQ010000569.1:0-7268 GCA_046726955.1 Acidobacteriota bacterium | reverse complement strand
CGCCAACGGCGGGCTCAAGGTGGAGCCCGTCACCGTCCTCCGCGTGACCGACGACCAGGGCCGCACGCTCGAGCAGCCGCGCGCGCCTGCGCCGCCGCGCGTCGCCCACGAGGAGTCCGTCTTCCTCGTCACGAACATGCTCCGCAGCGTCCTCAACGAGGGGACGGGAGCGGCGTCACGCGCCCAGGGCTTCTCGCTCGACGGCGCCGGAAAGACGGGAACGACGAACGACCTTCGCGACGCCTGGTTCGCCGGCTACACCCCCGACCTGCTCTCCGTGGTGTGGGTAGGCTTCGACGACAACACGCCGATCGGCCTGCCGGGCTCGCGGGCGGCGCTGCCCATCTGGGTGGAGTTCATGAAGGAGGCGCTCGCCGGCACCAAGTCCCAGCGCTTCCTGCCGCCCATGGAAGGGATCGTCTTCGTGGACATCGACAAGGAGACGGGGCTGCTCGCGACGCCGTCCTGCCCGAAGGTGATCTCCGAGGCCTTCATCGCGGGCACGGAGCCCCAGGAGCGTTGCTCGGCGCACTGAGGCCCCGCAACCCGCGGAGCGACGTCAGAACGTCGCGTTGTGGCAGCGGCCCTTGGGGGCGAAGAGCGAGTACTGGCTGGGCCGGTCTCCCGGCGAGCGCACGATGTCGTAGTTCTCGCTAACGCTGTTGTCGAGCTTGACCGCGAGCTCCTCGTCCTCGATCGCGCAGTAGCCCTTGGCCCGGAGCTTGCCGACGACCGCGTCCACATAGGCCTTGGTGTCGTTCAGCTTGTAGCTGAGCTCCGAGTTCAGCGTGTCCTTGAGGTCGAAGAGCTCCGGTTTCTCCGCGATGACCGACGTGATGGCGCTGCGGACGTCGCTGGAGTAATCGGTCCCCCACGCCGCGGTCAGGCAGAACGTCTCGGTGCTCCTCGACAGCTTGCAGGTGGGATCCTGGCTCGGGCCGGACTGCGGAGGGGGATCGGGTTGCGGCCCCGCCGGCTCGCAGGAGCCGTGGTAGCCCTGCCAGGGCTGGCCGGTTCCGGAGATCGCGTCGTAGCCCTCGCTGATGCGCCCGTCGGCGGTACGGATGTAGAGGTTGTCGGCGATCCGGTTGCCGTAGTCCCACACGCCGCAGAGCCCGCGCGCGTCGAGGCCCTCGATGACGGCCGCGCGGAAGCGGTCCATGTAGCGGATCGTCTTTCCGTCCGGATAGAAGAGATCCTTCTGGCCCTTGACGTGGTCGAAGACCGCGGCGAGGTCGTGGGAGAGCTGGGGATCAGGCCGGTACCCGCACGCGCCGCTGCCGGTGGGGACGCCCGTCGCGCACGACCGCGCGGTGGCGGGCGTGGGCGTCGGGGTCGGGGTCGGGCTGGGCGCCGGCGCGGGCGACAGCGTCGTCGGAGGGCTGGGATTCGATGGCTTGTCGCCGCCGCACGACACGAAGGAACCGGCACCGGCAACGCAAAGGATGATGGCAACCGGACGGCTGATCTGGATCACTCCTACCCCCCCAAATGAATCGACGGCAACGAAAATAAACCCCTAATCAGACCACACCCTCTACCCGAGGTCAAGGATGGTCCGCTGCCTGCACGGCGCGCTCTGCAAGAGCGCGCGCTTCCGCGTCGCCGGGGTTCCTGCGCGTCAACGCGCCGAGCGCACCGAGCGCGAGCCGCGCATCGTCCGGCGTTCCGCCGACGAGCGCCTCCGCGGCCTCGAGCACCGTCTGCCGTTCGTCGGGATGACGCTCGAGGGCGCGCACGAGGAACGGACGCGCCTCCTCCACCGTGTCGCGGCCGAGCGAGCACCGGACGAGCTGGAGGTCCGCGTTCGGGAAGTCGGAGACGCTCCGCGGCACGTCCGAGGCGAGAGGGCTCGGCTCCCACGCGAAGCGGCGCCCCCAGTCGAGAGGACCGGCGGTCAGGGTCGAGAAGAGAGCGACGAAAGCCAGGGGGGCGAGCGTCAGCTCGGCCCGGTGCCGCCCCGTGTAGTAACGCGCGAGGCCTACGACCACGACCATCGCCACGACCCAGGCGATCTTCGCCCCCGCCGGCGAGGCTCGCTGCGTCCAGGGAACGTAGACGGCGAGAGAAAGCAGCGCGGCGAACGCCGCGGCTGACGGTCCCTTCTCGAGCCGGCCGGCCCACGCCGCGATGGCGGCCGCGGTGTAGACGAGGAGCACCGGCCAGTAGAGGAGGTGGAACCGCACGTCGAGAGTGCCCTTCGCTAAGAGAACCGTCGCGGGCACGAGGACGAGCGCCAGGGGACGCAGGGCACCCGCGGTCGCGCGGACGTCCCGGCGGACGATCCCGCCCACGAGATCGCGGGCGAGCGCGGCGAGGGCGAGGACCGCGGGGACGGCCAGGATCGCGAGCGTGGGCCACACGTCGAAGCGTGTATACACGAAGAGCGCGTCAGACCAGGTCCCCACCATGAACGGCTGCGCCTCGCGGCCGTAGCCCACGGTCAGCCGCCGGAGGTTCGTCCACACGCTGCCCACCGGACCGAGGTCCGTCGCCAGCGTCCCCCCGGCTCCGAAGAGGACGGCCTGGGCGGCGAGGAGCCAGACGAGCGCGGGAACGAGAGGAGCGACGACTAGAACCATGGCGCGAAGTCCCTCGCCGTGCGTCGCCATCCGCAGCCATCGACGCAGGGCGAGGAGTAGCAGTACGTAGGTCGAGAAGGCAGCCCAGATGACGAGCCCCTTGCCGAAATAGGCGAGCAGGGCCAGGCATGGCCAAACGGCAGCGCGCATGCCAGGCAGCGCCCCCTCCGCCCTCCGAAGATCGCCGAGGAGCAACAGCACCAGCACGACGAGTAGTGATTCCGAGTATTCCCCCCTCGCGTTCGCGAACAGGTAGGGGCCGTCCACCGCCGCGAGGAAGCCGCCGATCGCGCCGGCCAGGCGGCCGCCGAGGGCCCCGGCCTCGCGCATTGTCAAGAAGACCGCGGCGAGGCCGAGCCCGAGGGGCAGCATTCGCAGACCGACCTTCGTCGTCTCCCCGAAGAGCGCGGCAGGCACGCCCTGGAGCCACAGCCAGAGGGGCGTGATGCCGTTCGAGACCGCGATCGGCGCTTCGAATAGGAAGGCCCGGGCTCCGCGGAACGCTCGGAGAACCCCGTAGGCCATGACGCAGACCTCGTCGAACACGACGGGAAGAGCGATCGCCGCGAGCCCGCGAAGCAGGAGGGCGAGGCCGAGAAGCGCCGCGACGATGAAGCCGGTCCTCCTGAGCGTCTGGGGCTCGGGAGGCGGCTTCACCGTACTACGCCGGGTGCTGAAGAAGCGGGCGTCGAGAATCCCGCGCGCAGCCGTGAACGACGGCCGCGCGCGGCGTGAGGATACTCTTCAGCACCCTGCTAGGGGACGTGGCAGGCCGAGATGTGGCTGTTGATGCCCGTGCGGTACTTTCCCGCCGACGTCAGGATCTGGTAGTTCTCCCGGTCGTTGCGGTTGGCGATCGTCGACACCGCCACTTCCTCGCCGTCCGGCGCCGCGCAGAGACCCGCGTCGTAGAGGTTCTGGAAGACCCCGTTGTAGTAGGCGACGCGGTCGAGGACCGTGTAGCCGCTGAAGAGCTGGGGCTGATCGTGCACGAGCTTCAGGATCGCCGCCTCCACATCGCCGACGAACGCGGGGTTCGGGTTCTTGGGGCAGTTCAGGCCGTCGGGGGCGTAGGCGGGCGAGCACAGGACGTTGATCTGCCCGCCCGGGGGCGGCGTCGCGGTGGGCGTCGGAGTCGGGGTCGAGGTCGGAGGCGGCGTCGCCGGGGGAGGAGTGGGCGTGGGGGGCGGAGTCGGAACGTTCGTCACCGGGATCTGGATCGGGGTGATGACACCCGGTGTGGGCGACGCGGACGGAACGCTCGGCAGCTCGGTGATCGTGTGGCATCCGAGGATGGCAAGGCCCGTCACGAAAGCGCCGTATAATGGTCCTCTTCCGCTCATAAATAGCCCCTCAGAAAAAACATGACTATCCTAGCCATAATGGGGCTTGACTACAAGAAAAAACTGTAAGGGAACCTGACGTCAGGGGACGATCGAGCGGGGGCCGGCCCCTCCCACTGCTTGTTGACCCTCGAGAGAGCCGGGTCTATTCTCTGGGCTTACTGCTCGGGCGCTTAACTCAGCGGTAGAGTGCCACCTTCACACGGTGGAAGTCGTAGGTTCGAATCCTACAGCGCCCACCATCCCCAGGCGCGCTGAACAGGAGAAGGATGCCCCAGGACCCCGCGCGCCGTGTCTACCGCTACTACGACTTCGTGATGGCCGCCTTCGTGACGGTCCTGCTCTGTGCCAACGTCATCGGCGCGGCCAAGGTCGCCCAGATCGGCTCCTTCAAGTTCGGGGCCGGGGTCCTCTTCTTCCCGATCAGCTACATCTTCGGAGACGTGCTCACCGAGGTGTACGGCTACGCCCGCGCCCGGCGGGTGGTGTGGGCAGGATTCGCCGCTCTCGCCTTCGCGTCGTTCATGAGCTGGGCGATCCTCGCCTTCCCTCCCGCCGAGGGCTGGCCGAACCAGGCGGCCTACGAGACCGTGTACGGCTCGACGCCGCGAATCGTGCTCGCCTCGCTCGTGGCCTACTTCTCGGGCGAGTTCTGCAACTCGTACGTCCTCGCGAAGATTACGTCCTCGCGAAGATGAAGATCCAGACCTCGGGACGGTTCCTCTGGGCACGCACCATCGGCTCGACGATCGTCGGAGAGGCCGTGGATTCGCTCATCTTCTACCCGCTCGCCTTCCTGGGCGTCTGGACGAACGACCTCGTGCTGACCGTGATGCTGGCCAACTACGCGCTCAAGGTCGGCTGGGAGGCCGTCATGACCCCGCTGACCTACCGCGTCGTGAACTTCCTGAAGCGGGCGGAGCACGAGGACTACTTCGACCGCCAGACGGACTTCACCCCGTTCTCGCTACAGACCTAGGGGTGGAGTCCGTTCTGAGCTCCCAACCACCTCTTTTTCTCGTTTGTATCCAAGGATCAACACTTCCGATTGACAAGTATGCGGTTGGAACCTATATCCGATTGAGGTACCCGCCTGAGGTGCGCGCGGCTATCGCTGTGCGCGAGTCTCGTGTTGCCATCGTCGATTCTGCTTGTTCCGGGGTCGTGAGCCAGCCTAGCGAAACTTGCTTGAAGGTAAGTCGGAGGCTTGCGCTCAGCCCCCCGGGGATGTAGCTCGGCCGCAGCGTCTCGTTTCCGACGCGCCACCCTGCCGGACCCGTCTTCGGCCCGACGTGCCGGAAGGCTAGAGCAGGAGTTCGCATGAAGAGAGTCGTATTGTCGCTAGTCGTGCTCGCGGCGGCCATCGCGGCCGGAGCGCTGCGCGACCGGACAGAGGCCCAGGACGACCCGAACACTTCGGCGAGTGTCGGTTTCGCGATTCGACCCTCCGCGATCCTCCAGGTGGGAAAGGCGACCCTCTGGACACCCGAGGACCGCGAGCAGTTCGCGATCGAGAACGGCGATATCCCCTTCCAGGAGGCCGACGAGCTCGAAACCGACCTGGACCCGGCCGTCTACAGGAGCATGAAGGAGGCGGCCCAGCGGGCGGCGGCCCCCTCGAAGCCGCTGATGCTGGCGCCGGAGGGGCCGCTGGCCCCCCCGACCCTCAAGGGCATCGTCTTCAACGGGATCAACCAGGCCGCGGCGTGCGGTACCTGCCGCCCGCCGGACACGCACGGAGCCGTGGGACCGTCAAACTTCGTGGAGGTCGTCAACACCCGGATCGTCGTCTACAACAAGGCCACACCGACGCCGGCGTTGCTCCTGAGCACGAGCCTGACCGCGTTCTTCGGAGCCACGGAATCGCTCTTCGACCCCCGCGTCGCGTACGACCAGACCTGGAATCGCTGGGTGATCGTCGCGACACGCATAGCAGCATCGTCCACGGATCCGGTCCGTCGGTGGTATCTGGCGGTCTCCACGACCGGGAACCCGGCCGGCGCGTACTTCAAATACGTAGTCACCTTCGGCGGCGCGGCATTCAACGCCGGCGACTGGTGGGACTATCCGAACCTCGGGATGGACCAGGACGCCGTCCTCGTGACCGGCAACATCTTCGACACGCCGGCGGGCCCCTTCAAGTTCGCGGCGATGATGCCAATCGCCAAGGCCCGGATCTACAACGGCCTCGGCTTCGGCGTTCCCGTGTTCACGGGCCTGGCGGCCACCCTCGCGCCCCCCATCGTCCAGGACCAGAACAAGAATGCCTATTTCGTGGCCGCCAACAACTTCACGCAGCTTCATCTGTACCGGGGCGAGAACATGAGCAACGCGGGCCAGGCCACCTTGGTGCTCCAGGCGCTGGTCGACGTACCCGACTACGCAGTGCCCCCTTCCGCGCCACAGGTCGGCACGACCGACAGGCTCGACACCCTCGATCGGCGGTTCGTCTACGCGAGCGCCCAGTACGGGGACTCCCTCTGGAACGTCCACACGATCAACCTCGTCGGCTTCGCGGCTCCCAGGTTCTATCAGATCGACACCGAGGGGGTCGGAGCCAATACGCTGAAGCAGTCGGGCTTCTTCTTCGAGGGCGCCACCTCGCACGACTTCAACGCCTCCATAGTGGCGAATACCGGAAACGAGGCGTTTGTGACGTGGAGCTCCACGGACGTCGCGAACCCGAACGTGCTCTTGCGCCACCAGGCGCGCGTGCGCGTCTCGGGGCGTCAACCCGCCGACCCGCTGGGCGTCATCCCCGCCGGAAGCTCCCTCTTCACGAGCCCCGCGTTCTACAACCCGAGCCTCAGCACGGTCGAACGGTGGGGTGACTACTCGGCGGTGACTCTCGACCCGACGGCTGTCGTCGGTTGCGCCAGCAACCGGCAGGCCTGGATCGTCAACGAGACGATCCTCAACGCGACCAACTGGGGGACCCGCATCGCTCGCATAGGCTTCTGCCCGTAAGTCGCGAGAGACCACCGACCCGGCGCGGAGGGTGCGCTTTCCCTCCGCGCCGAAGCTCGTCGAGCCTCGTCGAGAGGTCGGATGACGGCCAATGGCCGGGTCAGCGGATGCCGGAATCGAAGCGAATATCCAGCCGGGTCTCCTGGTCCTCGATGATTGTCACCGTGGTTGGAAGTTCGCCAGTCACGACGCCCCCGGGCGCCTCCACCAGCTCGACCTGGTAGCGTCCGGGGGGCAGGAGTATCCGGAACTCGCCGCGGGCGTCGCTCGACAGCGGAGTCGTCGCCCCGTTCGCGAGAGATGTGAGCTTCAGCTTGACCGCAGAGACGGCGAACGGCGGACACTCTTCCAGGCCCTCGACGGGGCAGCTGGGGCC
>JBKPBQ010000568.1:0-6193 GCA_046726955.1 Acidobacteriota bacterium | reverse complement strand
GCGTCGGCCGGCGCCTGGGCGAGGTCGCGCAACACCTGCCAGCGGATCGCGGGGTCCGAATCGAGCAGCCAGTCCAACACGGTGCGGGATCACTCTCCGCGCTGCTCGGCTGGCTGGGAGGCAGGGATTCGAACCCCGATTCTATGGTCCAGAGCCATATGTCCTACCGTTGGACGACCTCCCAGCAGGACGCGTATCGAACAGTCTAGCCCAGCCCTCCGCGTTTTTTCAACGGAGGTCGCTGTAGACTCTGGAGCCATGCTCGTGATGCTCGCGCTCCTCCTGTCGCCGATCCCCGCCGAGACCCGGCAGATGGTCCTCTCGATCAGCCCGAACTGGACGACGCCCACCGCGCGCGTGCGGCTCTACGAGCGGACACCGGGCTCTGCGTGGAAGCCCGTGGGCGAGGCGGTGGCGGCTTCCCTCGGAAAGACCGGCCTCGCCTGGGGCCGCGGCCTCCATCCGGAGGACGTCGTGGGCACGCACAAGAAGGAAGGCGACGGCAAGAGCCCGGCCGGCATCTTCGAGCTGCGCCTCGCCACCGGCTACTCGAAAGGAGCGCCTCCGGGGACGCACCTCACCTGGCGCGAAGCGACGCCGACGCTGCGCTGCGTGGACGACCCGAAGTCCCGCTACTACAACCGCCTCGTGGACGAGGCCGCGGTCGTGAAGGACTGGAGCTCGGCGGAGGACATGCGACGGACGGACGACCTCTATCGGCTCGTGGTCTGGGTGGGGCACAACGACTCCCCCCCGGTGCCCGACGAGGGGAGCTGCATCTTCCTGCACCTTCGGGCCGATCCCTCGGCCACCACCGCCGGGTGCACGGCGTTCGACTCGAAGGTCATGGAGAGGCTCCTCCAGTTCCTGGATCCCGCGGCGCGGCCGGTGCTCGTACAGCTGCCCCTGGGAACGTACAGGACGCTCGCCCCGGAGTGGGGGCTGCCCGCTCAATGAAGCTCCTCGCGGGCCTCGTCCTCTTCGCCGCCCTCGCCGGCGCGGAGGAGGCACGTCCGCGCGCGCGCGACCTCGGGATCGCCCCCGGCGTCTTCTCTCCCGGCCCGCTGAACGCGATCACGGACGTCGCGGGCGTGCGCGTCGGGCACCGGACGCTCGTCGAGGGCGAGAACGTGCGGACAGGCGTGACGGCGATCCTGCCCCACGACGGGAACCTCTTCCAGGACAAGGTGGCGGGGGCGGTGTTCGTGGGCAACGCCTTCGGGAAGCTCGCGGGCTCGACCCAGGTGGACGAGCTGGGCACGATCGAGACGCCGATCGTGCTGACGAACACGCTGGCCGTGGGGACGGCCGTGGAGGCGGTCGTGGCCTGGACGCTCGCCCGCCCCGGCAACCAGGGCGTGCGATCGGTCAACGCCCTCGTGGGCGAGACGAACGACGGATGGGGCCTCAACGACATCCGCGGCCTCCACTTCCGGAGAGAGCACGTGGAGGCGGCCATCGCCGCCGCCGCCGCCGGGCCGGTCGAGGAGGGCAGCGTGGGGGCGGGCACCGGCACCGTCTGCTTCGGCTGGAAGGGCGGCATCGGCACCGCGTCGCGCAAGCTGCCGGCGGCGCTGGGCGGGCACACGCTCGGTGTCCTCGTGCAGACGAACTTCGGAGGCGTCCTCGTCGTGGACGGCGTGCCGGTGGGCAAGGCGCTCGGCAAGCACGCCTTCTCCGACGTGGCCGCAAACGTCCACCGCGACCCTCCGCCCGGCGGCTCGTGCATGATCGTGGTCGCGACGGACGCCCCCGTGTCTCCTCGCGATCTGAAGCGTCTGGCCGCCCGCGCCGTCTTCGGCCTCGCCCGGACGGGGTCGAGCTACGACAACGGCAGCGGCGACTTCGCGATCGCGTTCTCCACGTCGGTCCGCATGCGGCACGGAGAGACGGAGCCGCGGGCTTTGACGTTCCTGCCCACCGAGGGGCTGTCGCCGCTCTTCGAAGCCGTCCTCGAGGCGACGGAAGAGGCCGTCTTGAACTCGCTCTTCCGCGCGACGACCGTCCGCGGATCGGGCACGACGGTGGAGGCGATCCCCGTCGCGCGCGTCAAGGAGCTACTCGCTCGCTACGGGCGGGGGCGCGCCGCGGACAGGTAGAGCGCGTTCAGAAACGGAACGTAGGTCTGCCAGCTCTGGGCGCGGTACTGCGGCCGGAAGCCGAAGAGCACGACCCTGCCCCGGCCCAGCGGAACCTCGACGAGCGCGGCCCGTCCCTTGAGGTGCGCGCCCCCGAGCAGCCAGCCGGAGAGCAGCGGATCGTCGGCCGTGTAGCGGAGCGCGACCGCACCCGCGCCCGAGGTCACGTCGAAGGCGGGGCTCGCCTCGAACCAGACGGGGACGGAACGGTCCAGCCCGTGCGTCAGCGGACTCGGTGTGGCCTCGGTCTCCAGGATGGCCCCCGGGCAGTAGAAGCTCGCGGAGTCGAGTGTCGCGAGACCGTTGGCGACGGGAAGCCGGAGCTGATCGATCGCGAAGAGCGACGCGGCGTCGAGGGCCATGAGCGTGCCTCCGGCTTCCACGAAGCCGCGGAGCGCGGCCACACCCGGGGCGCCCAGGCCGCCCGTGTACTCGTCGGGCATCGAGCCGGGGGCGTGCCCCGCGAGGATCGAGGCAGGGGGCTGGCTCGGGAGGACGATGACGTCGAAGCGCTCGCGCAGGCGCCCGCCGCGCACGTCCGCGTCGTGGAGCGTGACGTAGGGCAGGCCCACGTCCTTCTCCAGCACGTAGCGCGTCCAGCCCTCGTCCATGGACGGCACCCACGACGCGTAGACGCCGACACGGGGCTTGTCCACGACGAGCGACGGCGGTGAAGCGGAGACGCCGCGGGCCACGAGGCCGAGCTCGCGCGTGAGCGGCAGCAGGCTCGCCCGCGCGGAGGCGGGGACGAGGAAGGTCCCCGCGGGAAGGGTACTCGCGCGGTCGCCGACGCTCTCGAGCGTCCAGAGCACCTTCACGCCCGACGCCAGGAGTCGGCCCAGCGCGACGAGGCCGGCATTGCCGTGACCGAACGCGAAGAAGCTACCTCCGCCCTCGATCCGCCCCGGCGTCGGGGCCGCCTCCGCGACCGGGTCTAGGTCCGCAGAGAACGCGGACTCGACCGCGTCCGCCTGCACGCCGAGTAGGAGCGGCAGCGTGTGCGCGGTCACGTCGTAGGGCCGAAGCGGAGGGCCACCCGCATACGCGTGACGGTCCGGGTAGCGCTGGCGCTCCAGCAGCATCTTGGCGAAAGCGCTCCAGGGCTGCTGCATGAGGACGACGTCCGACCCCGCCTCGTAGCGCCGGTTCCCCGCGTCGAACGCGGCGCGCGCCCGGTGCACCTCCACCCCGCCGTCGCGCAACACCCGCACCAGGCGGGCCGTGCTCAGGGGATCCCGCTGCTCGCTCGGGAGCACGAAGGCGAAGGGCTCGCGGCGGGTCGAGGCCCGGCGGTTCACCTCGAGGAACGTGCGCAGCCAGAAGTCGCGGTTCCGCGCCGCGTGGCCGAGGACGGCCCAGGACACCGCGAGCTGCATGTCCACGATGTCGCGGAGCCGCCACGTCCCGCCCGGCCAGGGCCGCGGGAAGTTCCAGGACGCGACCTTGGCGTCGTAGCCGCCCTCGCGGTCCAGGCTCTCGAACGGCACGTCGATGGGCGAGGCCAGGCGTGCGGACGCCGTTTCCGAGAGGATGCGCACGCCGCCGTGCGTGTGCGGGTAGGCGCGAGCCGGAGTCCACGCGTCGTAGAGCGCGTGGACCACGACACCCGTGCGTCCTTCCGCCTGCAGCCGCGCGGCCACGTCGGTCCCCAGCGCCGTCACCGCCGCGCGCAGCGCCGGATCCACGTTGGGCTCCCAGGGATCGGTGTAGGGAGGCAGGAACGTCCGAGCCTGCTTCTCGCCCATCTGGTGGACGTCGAGGACGACCTGGGGCCGCCAGCGGTCGTAGAGCTGCCGGACGGTGAGGAGCGACTCCTGCTGCGTGAACATGTACCAGTCGCGGTTGTTGTCGTGGCCCGTGTACTTCTGGTAGAGCACGGGTGGGCTCTTCCCCTCGAACGGCGTCCCGAGCGTCTTGCGGTACCACGCGGTCACGAGGTCGGTGCCGTCGGGGTTGTGGGAGGGGATGACGAGGAGCACCGTGCGGTCGAGCATCTCCGCCACCTCCGGCGCGTCGCTCGCCGCGAGCCGTTGCGCGAAGAGCAGCGGCGTCAGGGATCCCGCGACCTCGGTCGAGTGGATCGCGTAGTTCGCGGCCACGATCGTCTTCCCCCGGGCCAGGATCGCCGCCGCCTCCTCGTCGCCGAGGCCGCGGGGATCCGCGAGCCGCAGGTTGTCGCGGCGGATCTCCTCGAGGCGGGCCATGTTCGCCTCGGAGGTGATCGTGACGATCAGGAACGGCCGCCCTTCCGTGGTCTTGCCCACCTCGTCGACGCGCACGCGGTCGCTGGCGGCGTCGAGCCGGCGAAAGTATCCGGCGATCTCCGACCAGTCGGCGAGCTTGCGGTCGTCCCCCGGCGTGAAGCCGAGCACGGACGCGGGCGACGGGACGTCGCGTGCGAGTGTGGGAGAGGCGAGGAGGATTGCGGCGAGCAGAGCGGCCGCCCGCCGCGCGCTCTTCACTTGAGCTCCTGGCAGGGAGCGACGCAGCGGCCGTCCTTCACCGGGGGGGCGGCTCCGCTCGCGACCGCGCACACCTTCCACGTGGAGTCGCCGCAGAACGACCGAAGCCCCGTCTCTCCCGGCGTCTCCGGAAAGACCGTGAACGCGAACGAGCGCAGGCTTCCCGGCGCGGCTTTGGCCCGCAGGCGCGCCTCCTCGTCGGCGAGGGGACCGAGATGGAACTTCCGGACGTAGCCGAGGCGCGTGGCGAGCCAGTCGTGCGTGGGGTCGAGGAGCGGGGCCTCGTCCCTGGGATAGTTGGGCAGACAGCTCTCGGGCGCGGTCAGGCAGCGCAGCTCGCCGAAGTATCCGCCGTTCGCGCTCGCGAACTGGCGGGCGGCCACGAGCACGCTGCGGACGTCGAGGAGCGCGGCGCGCTCCCTCGTACGCAGCGTCTCCGCATCGGGCTTCTGCTCCTGGGCGGCCCCGGCGAGAGCGGGCAAAAAGGCCAGGAACGGGACGATCCATCCTGCCCGCGCCATCTCGCCTCCCTGGCAGGGTGCTGAAAAGTGTCCCTTCGCGGCGCGCATGGTGACGGCTTCGTCCAAGCGCTTGATGCGCCGATACCGGATTTCGGAGCCACGGCGCGCGCGCATGTCGAAGGCTGCTTTTTCAGCACCCTGCTGGACGCGCCCCGCGCCGACCGGCCGCGAACGTTACGACAGCCCGCGCGGATCGGTCAAGGTGGCCGTGGTCCTCACGGAGCCGGCGCATCTTCTAAGATGGAGGTTCGAGGCTTCCGTGCCCAAGCACCCCGTGCTTCCGCACTTCCATCCCGCCGTCCAGGCCTGGTTCGCCGAAACCTTCCCCGGCGGCCCGACCCGCGCCCAGCAGCTCGGCTGGGCCGCGCTCCAGGAGGGCGGCTCGGCGCTCGTATTCGCGCCCACCGGCTCGGGCAAGACGCTCGCCGCCTTCCTCGCCGCGATCGACCGGCTCATGTTCTCCCCCGTCCCGCCGAAGCGGGAGCGGTGTCGCATCGTCTACGTCTCGCCGCTCAAGGCCCTGGCCGTCGATGTCGAGAGGAACCTCCGCTCGCCGGTCGCGGGCATCGCCCGCGTGGCGTCGCTGCGCGGCGAGAGCTGGCACGTCCCCACGCTCGCCATCCGCACCGGCGACACGCCCATGGAAGAGCGGGCGCGGATGCTCCGCGAGCCCCCGGACATCCTCATCACGACGCCGGAGTCGCTCTTCCTGGTCCTGACCTCGCGCGCCCGCGAGTTCCTCCCGCCCGTCGAGACCGTGATCCTGGACGAGATCCATGCCCTCGTCGGCACCAAGCGGGGAGCGCATCTCGCACTCTCCCTCGAGCGGCTCGAGGAGGCGACCCGACGGCCGCTCGTGCGCATCGGCCTCTCCGCCACCCAGCGACCGCTCGAGGAGGTGGCGCGGTACCTCGGAGGCGGGGAGGGGACACGCACCTGGAAGTCCCGCCCGGTGACGATCGTGGACGCGGGCGCGCGCAAGGCCTTCGACCTGCGGGTCGAGGTGCCGGTCGAGGACATGTCGCGGCTCGGCGAGATCGCGGCCCCGGAGAAGGACCTTCCTCCCGAGGGA
>JBKPBQ010000567.1:0-6467 GCA_046726955.1 Acidobacteriota bacterium | reverse complement strand
GCGCTACGAGCTCGCCGAGCTCGTAGACCTCGCCCAGCGGCTGAACCCAGAGACGCGCGTGGCCTGGGAGCGGGCGCGCCAGGCCGCGATCGGCGTCGGCCTCGTGGAAAGTGAGTACTTTCCGGTGCTCACGCTTGCCGCCCTCGGGGGCTATCAGAGCCAGGCGTTCCCTGCCCCAAAGGACGTGGCTCCGAACGGCTTCTTCCGCGCCGACATGGAGCAGGCCCTGCCCTCGCTGAACCTGCGGTGGCTGCTTCTCGACTTCGGGCGCCGAGGGAGCCTGAAGGACGCGGCCAAGCAGCGCCTGCTGGCCGCGAACCTGGGGTTCAACCGCACGCACCAGAACATCGTCTTCCAGGTCCAGCGGGCTTTCTTCGCGCAGACGAGCCTCCTCGCCAAGATCGCGGTGGCCGAGAGTGCTCTCGAGTCGGCCCGCAACGTGCGCGAGGCGGCGGAAAGCCGGCTGCAGAACGGCCTCGCCACCCTCCCCGAGGTCGCGCTCGCCCGGCAGCAGGAGGCGCAGGCGGAGTTCGACCTCGAGGACGTGCGCTCGCGGGAACGCGACGCCCAGGTGAAGCTGGCCGACAGCATCGGGCTCCCTCCCACGACGCCCATCCAGGTGGCGGACTTCGCCGTCCTGCCCGCGCCGGCGGCCCTGGAGGATTCGGTGGACAAGGTGATCGACCGGGCCCTCGAGCAGCGGCCGGACCTCATCGCCCGGGTCGCCGAGGTCCGCGCGAAGGAAGCGGCCGTCCGCCGGGCGCGCGCGGCGTACTGGCCGACCCTGTCCCTGGTGGGCGACGTCAACCTGCTCACCGGCCGCGTGCGCGTCACCGGAGGCAACTCTCCCACCGGCTGGTTCAGCGCCACCGAGCCCGGTTACGGCGTGGGGCTCGCCTTGACCTGGAACGTCTTCGAGGGCGGAGCCACGAGGCGACGGGTGGAGCTGGCAGACGCGGAGCGGCGCGCCGCGGAGGACGAGATGACCGCGAGCCGGGACAAGGCGATCCGCGAGGTGTGGACCGCCTACACGGACGTGAGGCTCGCGGTGCGGCGGCTCGACACCGCGGCCGCGCTCCTCGACGCCTCGCAGAAGTCCTACGACGCGACGTTCGAGTCCTACCGGCACGGGCTCGAGACCCTGACCAACCTGCTCGTGGCGCGCCGGGAGCTGAGCCGCGCGCGCTTCGTCGAGCTCGACACGAGGCTCCAGCTCCACGAGGCGTCCGCGACCCTCGCCTTCAGCACGGGCGAGGCGCCTCTCGAGCCGCGCGGGCGGCCCTAGCTAAGCGAGGTACATCCGCCATGGGACCCCAGCTCAACCTTGTCGGCTCCTTCTTCCCGTCCTGGATGCTCTGCGCGTCGATCGGGATCGTGCTCGCGATCGTCACGAGACGCCTCTTCGTGCACGTCGGGATCGATCCCTACGTCGGCCCTCGGGCGCTCGTGTACACGAGCCTGGCCATTCTCGTCACCCTCGTGCTGTGGGTGGCCTTCTTCAGGGTGTGACCCATGCCTGACGAACCGGTCGTCGAACCCGTCGTCGAGAAGGATCCGGACCCCGCCCGTCGCCTCGTCGGCCGGATCGTGGGCGCTTCGATCGTGGCGGGGGCGGCCATCGCGGTGGCGGTGACCCTCCTGCAGTGGGAGACGAGGCCGCAGACGGACGACGCCACGGTCCGCGCCAACTTCGTGGGCATCGCACCCCAGGTCACCGGCCACATCGTCGAGCTGAAGGTGCGCGACCACCAGCAGGTGAACGAGGGCGACCTCCTCTTCCTCGTCGATCCCCGGCCGTACGAGATCGCGTTGGAGCGCGCCCGGGCCACCCTCGCCCTCACCCGCAACGAGGTCGACGGGCTGAAGAACGGCGCGGCCACGGCCACGGCTGGGATCGCCAAGGCCGAGGCCCAGCTCGACGCCTCCGCGGCGGACGTGGCTCGTCTGGAGACGCAGTTCCAGCACGCCGACGACCACCTGCGACGCCTCGAGCCGCTGCTGCCGCAGCAGTTCGTCACCGCCGATCGCCTGGAGGAGGCGCGGACGCAACGGGACGCCGCGGAGGCCGCACTCACGGCGAGTCGAGCCAGCCACGGAGCCACCGAGGCCGCGCTGCGGCAGGCGCGCACCGAGCGCGCCCGGGCCCTGGACGCGGTCGGAGAGAGCGAAGGCAACAACGCGAGGGTGGCGGCGGCGGAGGCGGCGCTGCACGCGGCGGAGCTCGACCTCGGATATTGCCGCGTCGTGGCCCCGTTCACTGGAAAAGTAGTCAACATGAACATCTCCAAGGGGGCGTTCGCTCGGGCCGGCGTGGAGGTTTTTACCCTCGTGGACACGGGCACCTGGTACGTCGTCGCCAACTTCCGCGAGACGCAGCTCAGGCACATTCCCGCCGGCGCCAAGACCGACCTCTACCTGCAGTCCCAGCCCGGCAAGCACTTCCAGGGGACGGTGGTCGGGCTCGGCTGGGCCGTGCTTCCCGAGAACGGGACGAGCGTAGGGGGACTCCCGCGAGTCGAGCGCTCGCTCGACTGGATCCGGCTCGCGGCGCGCTTCCCCGTGCGCATCCAGGTGGACGATCCGGACGATTCCTTCCGGCTCGGCGCCTCCGCGGTCGCGACCGTGCACGGCACGTTGCGCTCGGCCAGCCGGTGACCGCTTCGACGCTCCTCGACTTCCTGCGGCGTGAGCTCCTTCCGACCCCCGGGAGGGGCGGCGCCACCGTGCGCATCACCCTCGCCTGCTTGATCACCATCACGCTCGTCCTGATGTTCCGGATGCCGCACAGCCTCGTCGCCTTCGTGGTCATCTACCTGATCACGCAGGAGGACACAGCCGCCACCGTCCTGGGGTCGATCCTCGGTTGGGTCGCCCTCACCCTCGGCTTCGGAACGGCGGTCCTCGCCTTGGAGCTGTCCCTCGGCACCCCCTGGCTCCGCATCTGCTTCTTTGCCGGCTATTTCTTCGTCGGGCTCTTCCTGAAGCGTGCCCTGACGGTCGGCGCGATCGGATCGGCTCTCGGCGTTCCGACCGCCTTGGCCATGATCTGGCCTGACATTGCGCCTCCCAGCGCCGAGGTCGTGGTCGAGTTCGTGCTCTGGCTGTGGTGGTGCGCGACACTCGGGCTCGCGATCAACGTCGGCGTCCAGCTCCTGCTGTCTCCGGGACACCCTCTCTCGCTGCTCCGCCGCGAGCTGGACATGCGGCTTCGAGCCGTCGAGCACGCGCTCCGCCGCCGGGCCGACCAGACCTCGGCGGAGCCGCCTCCCCCCTCCCTCGGCACGCTCTCCATCGCGGGCATGACGCGGCCGGCGGCCTTTCTCAAGACCGCGAGCCTCGTGCACTCCTGGGCACGTGCGCACCACGAGTCCCTGGCCGCGCTCATCACGCTCGCGGATCGACTGGTGACGGCCGCGAGCGCGCTGGAGGCGCTGGCCTCGGAGTCAGTCACCTTCGACGAGGCTGTGCGTCTCCGCAGAGCGGCGGAGGGCTGCCGGCAGCTGCGCCAAGGCTTGCAGGAATGGCAGCGGCCCCAGTTTGCGCAATGGGTGGGACTATCCCCCGAGCAGGCCTCCGCGAAGGGCTCGCCCCTCGCCGACGTCGAGCGCACGCTCGACGAGATCGCGCTGGCGATGCCGGGGGCGGGGGTCTTGCCCGCGCACCGGCCGGGTTTCTTCGTTCCCGATGCATTCGAGAATCGCAATTACGTCCGGTTCGCGATCAAGGGCACGCTCGCCGCGCTCATCTGCTACCTCGCATTCATCGGGTTCGACTACCCGGAGATCTACACGTGCGTCATCACGGTCTTCGTCGTGGCGCTGTCCACGATCGGCGCGAGTAATCAGAAGGGGATTCTTCGCTTCGGCGGCGCGGCGGTCGGCGGGGTCATGGGCCTCGTCGCCTTGATGTACGTGCTGCCCAATGTTGATAACATCGGCGGCTTCCTGCTGGTCTTCGGCGCGGGATGCGCGGTCACGGCCTGGGCGAACGCGGGCTCTCCTCGTATCTCGTACGGCGGCTACCAGGTCGGCCTCGCCTTCTGGAAGGCGACGCTCCAGGGCTTCGGCATGGCCGTCAGCGCCCAGGTCATCCGCGACCGCCTGATCGGGATCGCCTTCGGCCTCATCGTCTTCGGTCTCGTCGAGCACTACCTCTGGCCGGAGCGGGCGAGAGACGCGCTGCGCGCTCGCCTCTCCGAGGCGCTGCGCCTGCTCGCGGACCTGGCCCGGACGCGCACGAGCGAGGGGCGCCCCCTGACGGCCGCGGACGTCGACTCCTGGCGCCGGCGGATCTCCCTGAAGGTGGCGGAGGTGCAGGCGCTCATCGAGTCCACGAAGTTCGAGGCGGACCCCTCGGACATCGACGCGCTCCAGAGGAAGACCGCCGACGCCCAGATCGTCTTCGTCCTGCTGCTCTCGCTGGCGCGCCATCGGCGCGATCCGGCGCTGTCGGGAGCGGCGCAGGCCCGGGCGCTGGAGATCGACGGCGCCATTGCGCAGACGCTGGAGGCGCTGGCCGCCCGCGTCACCGAGGGTCGCGCGCTACCCACTCCGGACCTCCAGAGCGCGCTCGACGCTCTCGAGCGCAGCCTCGTCCACGAGCCGCAGGCCTCCGCGGGCGCGGTCGTCGCGCCCGGTCCTCTGGCTCTTTACCGCTCGCTCGTCGGCACCCTCAAGCGCCTGTCTCCGGAGCCACTCGCGATCGCGGCGGCATGAGGCGATTTCGGGAGGAGATCGAGATGGCAGGCCGCTCTGCACGTGCGTGTCCTCGGGTGCATCGCGGTCCCGCCGGCCACCAGAGGCAAGGACGAGGCCAGCGTGGAGGGTGCGCGGCCCCCGGATCGGATGTCTACGTCGGCTCAACGACTTCGTCATGGAGGCCCTTCCCGGATCGCCGCGCCAGGGAATCGCGGAGCGCGCGAGATCTCGCAATCGCCGTGCGAACTCCCGGCAGAAGGCGCGTGGCTGGACCCCGGATCACAACGAGTTAGCGCTGGCGCGGGCCTTGCTCCACGACGACGGCGAGGCGGGAGAGATGGCCAGCAACCACAGAGTGATCATCGTCGGCGGTGGGTTCGGAGGGCTCCGCGCCGCGCAGGCGTTCAAGGGCGCGCCGGTGGACGTGACTCTCATCGACAAGCGCAACTTCCACCTGTTCCAGCCGCTGCTCTACCAAGTGGCGACCGGCTCGCTCTCGCCGGGCGAGATCGCCGCGCCGCTGCGGAGCGTGCTCAGCCGCCAGGAGAACACGCGCGTCCTGCTGGGCGACGTCGTGGACATCGATCCCGCCTCCAAGACCGTCCGCCTCGCCGACGGGGCGCAGCTCGACTACGACTCGCTGATCGTCGCCACGGGCTCGCAGACCTCGTACTACGGCCACGACGCGTGGCGCGAGTGGGCGCCGAGCCTCAAGAGCGTGGAGGAGGCCACCGGCGTCCGCCACAAGATCTTCTACGCGTTCGAGGTCGCGGAGCGGACCTCTGACCCCGCGCGCCGGCGCGCATGGCTCACGTTCGTCATCGTGGGCGCGGGCCCCACCGGCGTCGAGATGGCGGGCGCGATCGCACAGATCGCGCGCGAGACGCTGAAGAAGGACTTCCGATCCATCCGCCCCGAGGAAGCGCAGATCATCCTGATGGACGGCGCGCCGCGCGTGCTCCCGCCCTTCCCCGACAAACTGTCGCGCAAGGCGACGCAGTCGCTGGAACGGCTCGGCGTCGAGGTCCGGACCGGCGTGATGGTGAAGGACATCGACAAGGAGGGCCTGACATACCAGGGTCCGGACGGCCTGGTTCGGCTGGACGGGCGGACCGTGATCTGGGGCGGTGGCGTGGCGGTGACGCCGCTGGCGCGTACGCTCGCCAAGGCCACGCAGGCGGAGACCGACAAGGGCGGGCGCATCAAGGTCGGGCCGGACCTCACGATCGCGGGCCATCCGGACATCTACGTCGCCGGCGACATGGCGCTCTCGATCGACCCCAGGAGCGGCAAGCCGCTCCCGGGCCTGGTCCAGGTCGCGATGCAGGAGGGCACCCACGCCGCGAAGGACATCGTGCGCAAGGTGCGCGGGAAGCCGCCGCTGCCGCCCTTCAAGTACTTCGACAAGGGGACCATGGCCGTCATCGGCCGGTGGAGGGCCGTCGCGAACGTGTTCGGCGTCCCCGTGTGGGGATTTCCCGCCTGGTTCATCTGGGCGTTCATCCACCTCGTGTACCTCGCGCAGGCCCTGATGCGCGCCCTCGTGTTCGTCCAGTGGTTGATCCAGGACCTGACCGTCGGACGCGGAGCGCGCCTGATCACGGGAGCGACTCCCAGCGACTTCTTTCAGGGTGACGGCGGTGCGTCAGGAGCGCCGGCCCCCACTGGCGGCGGGCCGCGGCCGGGCGCCGTCGTCGCCGCGGCGGGCGCGCCCCCCGCTCAAGGACCCGATACGCACACGCGCGGCACGAGCCCGCCCAAGCCGTCGGG
>JBKPBQ010000566.1:0-10717 GCA_046726955.1 Acidobacteriota bacterium | reverse complement strand
AGACAGCTCCGCGTCTGCGTGCTGTCCTTCCGCACGCACGCCCCGCGGATCGTCCACGCCCTCGAGGACTTGGCCGCGGCCACGCGCGCGGCCGGGATCGTTTAAAGCAGCGTGATGAAAAGTGTCCTCACGCGGCGCGCGACACCGCGCGCGCGACGGTCGACGGCTGCTTTTTCAGCACGCTGCTAACCGAGCGGCCCGACCTCGACGCGCGCGTCGTTGAAGCAGGCGCCGTCGCCGATCTCGCTCAGGGTGTCCGGGCAGAGAGCCGTGCTCGTGCGGCGGTTGCGGAACGAGCGCTTCCAGAGTCCCTTGGGGAGGCTCACGACTCCGCGGGCGACACCGGGATCGAGGCGAGCGAGGCAGTGCACCTCGCCGAGGGCGTTCCAGATCCGGATCGGCTGGCCGTCGGCGATCCCGCGGTCGCGCGCGTCTTCGGGATTCATCTGCAGGCGGGCCTCGCCTTCCACCAGCTCGCCGAGGACGCTGTTGATCGTCTCGTCGCTCGCGGGCGTGATCAGGGCCAGCGGGTAGCTGCCCTCGGCCTCGTCTTCCCGATAGGCGTAGATCCGCGGGCCCAGCTCGGGAGGCGCCAGGTTCAGCCGCCGATCGGCAGTGCCGGGCCACACCGTCGCGAGCTGCACCGGAGTCTCTCCGGGGAAGTCGAATGGCCGGAACCGTGCGTCCCCGCCTCCGGCGAGCGGCCCGCGCACGGCGGCGAGGCTGCGGGCGCGGAGCGCCTCATCGTCCTCCTGGAAGACGGCGTCTCGGAAGCCCATGGCCTGGGCGAGGTCGCGGAAGACGGCCTCGTTCGGCCGCGACTCCCCCGGCGGCGCCACGAGCGCGGTCGTGCGGTGCAGGCCGTACGTCCCGTACGAGTTGTAGACCTCGGACTGCTCCGGGAACGTGACCGCCGGCAGGAGCACGTCGGCGTAGGCTGCGGTGTCGCTGTGGACGGGATCGAACACGACCGTAAACAGATCCTCGCGCTTCAGCCCCTCCTCGATGGCGAGCTGGTTGGGAACCGTGGCTACGGGGTTGCAGTCGTAGACGAAGAGCGCCTGGATCGGCGGCGACTGGACCTCTCCCAGGAGCGCCGGGCCCAGCCGGTTCATGTTGATGATCCGTGTCTCGGCCTCCGGCATCCCCCGCAGGTATTCGCGGTCCACCTGGAAGGCCGAGGAGTTGGACAGCGTGTAGCCGCCCCCCCGCACGCCGAGCTTGCCCGCGAGGGCGATGAGGGCGAGGATCGCCGCCACGGCGCTTCCTCCGTTGCGGTTCCGCTCGAGACCCCAGCCGATGCGGACGAGCGCGGGCTGGCTCGAAGCGTAGTCCTCGGCGAGCCGCTCGAGCGCCTCCGCGGGGACGCGCGAGACCTCCGCGGCGCGCGTGAACGTCCAGGGATCGGCGGCGGCGAGCGCCGTCTCCGCCCCCGTGCAGTGCTCGCGAACGAACGCTTCCGCGATCCGTCCCGTGCGGGCGAGGTGGCGGATCATCGCGAGCGCCACCACGACGTCGGTGCCCGGAAAGACGGGCAGCCACTCGTCCACGTAGGCCGCGCTCCCCGTCCGCCTCGGGTCGAGGAGGACGACTCGCGCTCCCCGCCGGCGCGCCTCCTTCAGGTAGGGGACGACGTGGACGTTGGAGTGCCACGGGTTGGCGCCCCAGATGAGGACGAGCCGCGCCTCCACGAAGTCGCGGAAGGCCACACCCGGCATGTCGCCGGTCATGGCCGCGACGACGGCCCCGGTGGGCGCGGCGCACACGGCGCGCAGGAGGCGCGACGCCCCGAGCCGCGCGAAGAAGCGGGCGTCCATCGTGCCCTCGCCGACGAGGCCGTTGCTCCCGCCATATGAATAAGGAAGGACGGCCTCCCCGCCCCACCGGTCCACGACCTCTCCGAGCCGGCGGGCGATCGTGGCGATGGCCTCGTCCCAGCCAATCCGGGTGAACGTCCCCGAGCCCTTCGGGCCCGACCGCCGCATCGGGTGAAGCAAGCGGTCCTTCCCGTACATGCGCTCCGGGAACCGGCGGACCTTCGCGCAGATGAAGCCCCGCGTCTCGGGGTTCTCGCGCGATCCCTCGAGGGCGGCCACCCGGCCGTCCCGCACCGTCACGTGCAGGCTGCAGCGGTCCGGACAGTCGAGGGGGCAGGTCGAGGTGTGGACGTCCTTGTCGATCACGCGCTCGGCAGTGGCCACGACGCTCAGGCCTTCCGCAGCACGCGGCCGGGGCGGGCCGCCGTCTGCGTCCCGCCCTCGACCACGAAAACGCCGTTCACGACGACGTGCGAGATCCCCGTCGGGAACTCGTGCGGCTTCTCGAACGTCGCGCCGTCCACGATCTTCGCCGCGTCGAACACCACGAGGTCCGCCTTCTTCCCGCGGGCGATCCGTCCCCGGTCGGAGAGGCCGGCCTGGTCGGCGGGCATGCTCGTGCTCTTGCGGACCGCGGTCTCGAGGTCGAAGACCTTGCGGTCCCGCGCGTAGTAGCCGAGCACCCTCGGGTAGCAGCCGTAGGACCGGGGATGCGGACGCGTCTCGAGCGCGCGGCCCGTGGGAGCGAGGGCGTTGCCGTCGGAGCCGATCATGACGAGCGGGTGCCGGAGCACGCGCTCCACGTTCTCCGGGCTCATGCCGTGGCCGACGTAGGAGACGCTCGTGTCCTCCTCGTCCACCAGGCGCAGCAGGGCCTCCGCGGGATCGACGCCCCACGTCGCCGCCACCTCGGCGAGGTTCTTGCCGACGAACCGGCGGTTCGCGTCCGTCTGGACGCTCGCGATCACGACCAGCTCGTAGTCGCCAGGATCGGCGTTGCGCACGTAGTCGTCCACGGCCGTTCGGATGCGCTCGCGCTCGCTGCCCCGCAGCCGCTTCAGGATCGCCTCGCGCCCGCCGTCGAGCGCCCAATTCGGGAAGATGATGGTGAGGCCGGTCGAGTAGGCCGTGTAGGGATAGGCGTCTCCGAGCACCTCGACCCCGTCGCGGCGGGCCGCTTCGAGGAGCGCGAGCGAGGCGATCTGCTTGCCCCAGTTGCCTCGGCCCGAGGCCTTGACGTGCGACACCTGGACGCGGATGCCCGCGCGGCGCCCGATGCGGATCGCCTCGTCCACGGCCTCCAGCAGCTGCCGCTCCTCGTTACGGATGTGCGACGCGTAGAATCCTCCGCGCCGCGCGGCCACGCGGGCCAACGCCACGATCTCGTCGGTGGGCGTGTAGCGGCCCGGCGTGTACTCGAGGCCGGTGGAGAGGCCCACAGCCCCCTGGTCCAGCGCCTCCTCGAGGATCCGCGTCATGCGCGCCATCTCGTCGGAGGTCGCGGGACGGTCGGCGGCGCCCACGACGCCGGTGCGGAGCGTGCCCTGGCCCACGAGCAGCGCCTGGTTCACGGCGAAGCGGTTGCGCTCGAGGCGAGCGAAGTAGGACGCCACGTCCGACCAGTCGACGGTCTGACCTTCCGCCTCCGCCCTCCGCCGCGTCTCCGCGAGGGCGAGGTCGAGAAGCGGCGCCGCGGAGCCGCCGCAGTTGCCGGTGATCTCCGTGGTGATCCCCTGGCGGGCGCGGCTCTCGTCGCCCGGGTAGAGGAGGATCCCGCGGTCCGAGTGGCTGTGCACGTCCACGAAGCCCGGGCACACGTGCAGCCCCCGTGCGTCGACGACCTTCGCGGCCTGGCTCGCCGCGACGTCGCCGACGGCAGCGATCGTGTCGCCCTTCACCGCCACGCCGGCGACGAACGAGGGGGCGCCGGTGCCGTCCAGCACGGTGCCCCCGTCGATCAGGAGGTCGAAGGCGGGGGCGGCCTCGACGCGTCCGGGACGCCAGGCCCCGAGGACGACGAGGGCGCTCCCACCTCCGATCAGGAATCGACGGCGCGACGCAGGCCCCATGGTCCCCCCCGTGCTGCGGCACAGAGGTTGTACCACGGGCCGGCTCGTTCAGAACGTGGTGCGCACGCTGAACGTTCCGCTGCAGGAGACGTCGGCCGATCCCCCGCTGGGATGCCTGGCGAACAGGCTCACCTTCGTGCTTTGACCGGCCGTCACGGCGAGCTCGCGCTGCACCGACCACGCCTGCGCGTAGCCCGCAGACGACGACAGGATGGGCGGCACGGAGATGACGCCCATCGTTCCCACGTGCGCGCCCGCGGCCTCGCTCGCCGAGAGTCCCGCGAACAGGACGACGATGTTGTCGGCGGTCGCGCCGACCTTCATTCCGCAGTGGCCGCGGCCGAAGAGGACCGCGGTCCCCGTGGTCGCCGGCACGAAGTCTATGTTGGCGAGCGTCGTGACGGCCGATGCCGAGTCCGGAAGCGGGGGGCCGTTGAAGGTCACCATGTCGTCCACGGGCTTCGTGAATCGCGAGAAGTAGCCCACGACGTCACCCACCACGTCGGTGGAGCCGAGGTTCGCCTGGAGTCGGAAGTCGCCGCCGCTGCAGTTGCTCGCGAGAGGATCGCATATGTCGACGACGATCGCGTTACCGAGCGCGGGGAGCGTGCGGACCGGTCCGTAGTTCAGCGCCACCGCCTTGGGCTGCGGGGGCTGTGGGCTCTGCACACGCCACGCGCGGAGGTTCCCGGCCTCGGACGGGAACCAGGCGATGAGGTTGATCATCACGGAAGTCGCGGGACCCATGGGCACTCCGCACCCGGCGGCGTTCCCGCCCTGGCTGGCCAGGCTGTTGCTTCCCGCGGCCACGATGAAGTTGCGGGCCGTCCCCGCCACGAGGTGGCCGCCGACTTCCCGGGTGTCGAAGACCCGGCACGGCGTCACCGGCGTGTAGACGAGGTCGGCTTTCCTGTCCCCCAGCCGGTTCGGCAGAGACGCTTCGTCGCCGCCACTCTGCAGGGTCTCCAACTCCTCGGATTGCAGCGCGGCCAGGGCCTGGACGAGCTGCGCGCGATAGATCGGGTCGAACGTGCGCTGTAGCGCTGCTTCCCTTCGGGACACGAGCGATTCGGCGAGATTCCGGTTCGGCGCCTCGTCACGAAGAGCAGACGTCACGTCCTGTCCCCGCGCTTCCGCCGCGAAATGGACGACCGCGAGGGCTCCGAGCGTCGCCCCCGCCGAGAGACTGGCAACTTTGTTCCACATCGTGCGACACCTCCGTCCGAATACAGAACGCCGGGTTTTCGGCCCCATTCTACGCCTGCCCGTACGCTCGCGACGTGGGAAAATCCGGGGATGCTTCGGCGCGCTGCGCTCGGCCTCGTCGCGTCCGCGGCCCTCGCCTGCGGGCGCGCCGCGGAGCCTCCGGCCGCCGCGCGCAACCTCGTGCTCGTCACCATCGACACGCTGCGCGCGGACCGCCTCGGCGTGTACGGAAGCCGCGACGTGGCGACGCCGCACCTCGACGAGCTGGCGCGCGAGGGTGCTTTCTTCGCGGAAGCCGCGGTGGCCGTGCCTCTCACGCGGCCGTCGCACGCCACGATCCTCACCGGCCTCGATCCGTTCGCTCACGGCCTGCGCGACAACGTCTCGGCTCCGCTCGAGGCGAAGATCCCGACGCTGGCCACGATCCTCAAGGCTGCGGGGTTCGAGACGGCGGGCTTCGTCTCCGCCGTCGTGCTCTCCTCGCAGTCGGGACTGAACCGCGGCTTCGACCTCTACTCCGACCGCTTCGAGATGGGCGCGGACGACGCGCGATTCCTGAACTCGATCCAGCGGCGCGGGGACGGGCCCACCGCGGAGGCGATCGCGTGGCTCGAGAAGCGGCGCGACGCGCGCTTCTTCCTGTGGCTCCACCTCTACGACCCGCACGACCCCTACGAGCCTCCGGAGCCCTACGCCACGCGCTACGCAGAGCGGCCGTACGACGGCGAGGTCGCGTTCTCGGACGACCTCGTGGGACGGCTCCTCGCCGCCCTCGACCGGCTCGACCGCCGGCGCGACACGCTCGTGGTCGTCACTTCCGACCACGGCGAAGGCCTGGGCGAGCACGGAGAGAACGTGCACGGGTATTTCGTCTATCAATCGACGCTTCGCGTACCGCTGATCTTCCGGGGGCCTGGAGTTCTCGCCGGAGCGAAGCCGTCGGTGACCGCGCGCAGCGTCGATCTGGTGCCGACCGTGCTCGATCTGCTCGACGTTGCGCTCCCGAGGGACGGGCACCTCGCCGGCCGGACTCTGCGGCCTGCTCTGCGAGGCGAGGCGCTCCCCGAAGAGCCTTCGTACGCGGAGTCGCTCCTGCCCCTGCTCCACTACGGCTGGAGCGACCTGCGCTCGATCCGTGAGAGCCGGTGGAAGTACGTCCAGGCGCCGCGGCCCGAGCTCTACGACCTCGCGGCCGATCCCGGCGAGCGCGACAACCGGGTGGATGCGGAGCCGGCGCGGGCGGAGGCATTCCGCAACGCCCTGGCGAAGCACCTCGCCGCGGAGAAAGCGGCGCCGACCGCGGGCTCCGCGTCGGTACCGCCCGACCTGCTGGAGAAGCTCGGCGCGCTCGGATACCTCGGAGCGGGCGCGCCCCCCGAAGGAGGCTCCACGGGGGCCGATCCCAAGGACAAGATCGAGGAGTACAAGGTCCTCAACCGGCTCGTCCGCGAGGGCCTGCTGCGCCTGCGCGAGAAGCGCTACGCCGAGAGTGTCGAGCGCTTCCAGGAGCTTCTCCGCCGTGGCGTCGCGAGCTTCGAGGTGCACTACTACATGGCCCGCGGTCTCGTGGGACTCGGGCGACCGAAGGAGGCGATCCCCCACTTCGAGAAGGCGCTCGAGCGGCTGCCCGGATTCGCG
This sequence comes from Acidobacteriota bacterium, assembly GCA_046726955.1. Lineage (GTDB taxonomy): Bacteria > Acidobacteriota > Vicinamibacteria > Fen-336 > Fen-336 > CAVPGH01. Next base: position 3,987 of record JBKPBQ010000566.1, on the reverse strand, counting down.
GCCGCCTGGCTCGCCCTCGCGGAGAGCCGGCTCGCCATCGGCGACCGTGCGGCGGCCGTCGCCGTCCTCGAGAAAGGCGCTTCCGCCTGCCCGAAGGACCCGCGTCTTCCCGAGCGTGAGGCCCAGCTGCTGCGCGCCGCGAAGCGACTCCCGGAAGCCCAGGCCGCCTACGAGCGCGCCGCCGTCCTCGCCCCGAGCGACGCGCTCCTCAAGGTGCAGCTTGCGGAGCTGCTGCGCGACCGGTCAGACCTCGATGCCTCCGCGCGTCTGCTGCGCGAAGCCGTGGCACTCGACCCGGCGCCCGCGTCCTACTGGAACTCGTTGGGCATGGTCGAGGGCGCGTCCGGCCGGATGGCGGACGCGGAGAAGGCCTTCCGGGAGGCGGTGAGCCGCGACGGCAAGGACGCCGAGTACGCCTACAACCTCGGCCTGGCTCTCGCCCGCCAGGGAAAGAAGGAGGAGGCCGCTTCGCTCTTCCGGCGCTCGCTCGAGATCAGGCCGGACTTCCGCGCTCCGCGGGAGAGGCTACGGGAGATGCGGGCGGTCGAGGCGCATTAAGGGGCGAACGAACCGCGAGGACGAAAGGGACCGGCTTGGGGGGCGACCGGTCCGGCCAACACGGTGAAGGGTCCGGGGGCGGCGCCAGTCGTGCCGCCCCCGGACTGCGTCAGAACGTCAGCTTCCCGCCCAGCTGCAGCCGCCGGGGCAGGACGAAGTCGGTGGGGATGCCGAAGTTGTCGCTCGTACCGATGCGGCTGCCCACGCCGTCGTTCGCGTCGTGGTTGAAGACGTTCATGCCATCCGCGACGAGGGCGAAGCGTGCGTTTGCTCCCAGCTTGAAGTCCTTCTGGAGGCGGATGTCCAGCAGGTTCCAGCTTCCCACCCGCCGGCTGCCGTCGATCGGCTCGGCGAGGATCGTGGAGCTGAGACCATTCGTGAGCGACAGCGGGACCACCACCTGCCGTCCCCACGGCCGGCCCTGCTGGTAGTTGTAGTTGGCGCCGACGAGGAAGCCCTTGGGCAGCTCGTAGACGAGTTGCAGCTTGGCGGTGATCGGCCGGTCCCCGATGAAGAGGCCGTCCGTGTTGATGAAGTCGTTCGGGTTCTGACCGAAGGTCCGCGCAGCGGCGGTCGGCTCCTGGAGGGGACTCCTGAGGCTCGAGCCGAGCCGGCCCTCCGCCTTTCCCCAGACGAACGACGCGGTGGCCTGCCAGTGGTTCGACATGCGCTTCTGGAGCTGGACAGTGACCCCGTTGAAGCGCGTGAACATCTGGTTGGGGTTCGTGAGGAGGAAGTGCGACTGGGAGGGATCGGAGTCGCGCCGAAGGACGGTAATGTCCCTTCCGGTGGCATCCGTCCCTTCGGTGTCCGAGTAGGTCACCGGCGTGTAGCTGCCTCCGACATCCTGCCAGCCCCCATAGTTCTCGCCGTGCTTGTGCACGTAGTTGACGGCGAGGCCGACGTCCTTGGCGAGCTGGCGCTCGAAGCCCGCTACGAACTGGTCGGTATAGGGGTTCTTGAAGTTGGGATCCACGGAAAGCTGCGAGTTGTCCGAATAGATCGTCTCGCCGATGCGGTTCCCCTGCGTGTCGTACTCCCCCGAGAAGGAGACAAGGGGCGGCTTGGAGGGCGCCACGGACTGGAACTCGCCGGTCACGACGCCACGGTAGTAGCGCCCGTAGTGCGCCTTGAATGTCGTCTTGCCGTCCTTGGTCACCTTCCAGTTGAAGCCGATGCGGGGAGAGACGGAGTTCCAGGCGTAGAGCTTGTCCACAGCCGGCGTGCTCTGGCCCGTAGGGTTCCCCTCCACGTCGAGGAGCGGATAGGAGTCGAAGCCGGCCTTGTTGTAGTCGTAGCGGACGCCGAGGTTCAGGGTCAGACGCTCGCTCAACCGGAAGGTGTCGTCGACGTAGAGGCCGATGCCGCGCGTTTTGCCCGCAACGTGGCCCGGAGTCAAGTAGCCGTAGGCGTAGGCGGGGACGCCGCTGTACGTGCGGATGTAGTCGTTGTAGCCGCTGACGTAGTCGCCGCCCCCTTCGTTGAACTGCACGCCGAACTTGAAGTCGTGGCTCCCCCCCAGGAACTTGTCGGAGAAGTGGGAGACCTTGAACGACGCCGCGCTCTTCCAGCTGTCGCCGTCGTACCAGGAGTAGATGCCGCCCGTGATCTGTCCGGTGTCGAGGTCGAGGTAGCGGGGCTTGACGCGCGGCTCGCCATCCTGCAGGGGGTCGGCGTGGTCCTTGCCGTAGAAGCCGGACACCCGTGCCTCGATGTACGTCTTGTCGGAGAGGACGCCCGTGTAGGTGACGTTGGGCGACGGGTTGTGCCCGTGCTCGACCTTGATCGTGCTGGGCGCGGTGAGCGCGTTGCAGTTGGTGTCCGCGCACGGGATCCGGTAGTAGTCGTCGTGGTACGCGAACATCAGCTTGTGGTTCTTGGTGAGCTGCCAGTTGATCTTCCCGAAGACGCGGTCGGCCTCGAAGCGGTTCGGGAATTCCGCCGGAACGCCCGCGACGGATTGGAAGTCGCGCTGGTGCTGGTAGGAGACGAAGAACCAGAGCTTGTCCTTGATCACCGGGCCGTTCAGCTGGAACGTGGCGTCAACATACTTGTCCCGGTGGTACGGGTCGCCGCCATCCTGCTCCGCGGTCGTATTCCTGTCGGTCAGACCCTGCGTCTGCCAGTAGAAATTCGCGTCGCCGTGGTAGGTGTTGCTCCCCTGGCGGGTCACCACGTTGAAGACCGCCCCCTGGAGGTTGCCGTATTCCGCGGGAGCCCCCAGCGAGAGCACTTCGACCTCCTGGACGGCATCGGTGTTCGGCCAGGGCCAGGCCGCGCCCGTGAGTGGGGCCGTGAAGTCGGTCCCGTCGAGCAGGTAGGAGTTGTCGGAGCTGGCGCTGCCGAGGGACGTGGACCGTGACTCGCCCGTCTGGGCCTGGTTCACACCGGGGGCGGCGTTGATGAGGTCGAAGAAGGTGAAGCGGGGTATCGGAGCGTTGCGCACCCACTCCTGGTCGTAGTTGGTGCTCACCTGGTTGGTCTGGGTGTCCACCACCGTGGCTTCTCCGGTGACCGTGACCTCTTCCGCGAGCTGGCTCAGCTTGAGGGAGGCGTTCTCTTCCACAGTGGTTCCGAGGGGGAGGCGGATGTCGGGGCGATTGACGGTGCGGAAGCCCTGCATCGTGAAGCTGACGTTGTACGTCCCGGGAGGCAGGGCAGCGAAGCGGTAGAACCCCCGCTCGTTGGTGGTCGCGGTCTGGGTCCCGACAATGGTCGGTCCCTTCACGCTAACGGTGACGCCGGGCAGGATGCTGCCCGACTCGTCCGCAACCGTGCCCACGAGCGAGCTCGTGGTGCGCTGAGCCAGGGCAGGAACGGCGAAGACGAGGAGCACTAAAGCGAGAAAGGGAAGCTTGCGCATGAGGCCCTCCTGGAGGGGCGGGGAACCATTACGATGCCGAGCGGCTGCGCGCATGGAGTTGGACGTATTCCTGTTGGGACTGCATGGACTCTAGGGTCCCGACCTCATCTTTGTCAAGAGAGAGACCGCTCCAAATCCTTGACGCGGCTCGTCCTCGCAGCCATGCTTCCGGCTCCCGGGAGGACCCGATGAACGACTCGCCGCTCCGGCTTCGATGCTCTCGCCTCGCTCTCGTCGCGGCACTGGCCGCTCTGCCCTCGACCCGCGGCGCCGCCGCCGAGACCGCCGACCTCATCCTGACCGGCGCGAGGGTCTGGACCGCGGAGACGAAGACGCCCTGGGCGGAAGCCGTCGCGATCCGCGGCGAGCGCATCGTGTACGTCGGCAGCGCGAAGGGCGCGGCCAGCCTTCGCAGCCAGAAGACCGAAGTCCGCGAGCTCAGTGGCGGGTTGATCCTGCCCGGTCTGAACGATTCCCACGTCCACCTCATGGAGGGGGCGGAGTCTCTCGAGAAGGTGGACGTCATCGAGGACGCGACGCTCGAGGCGGTGCAGCAGCACATCAAG
>JBKPBQ010000565.1:0-12173 GCA_046726955.1 Acidobacteriota bacterium | reverse complement strand
AGCTCAAGCAGGCGGGACTGCCCCGCGCCGAAGTCGTCGTAAGCGATGTAGATGTTGCTCTCGGAGAGCATCTTCTTCAGGTCGGCGAAGCCGACGAAGCCCTCCTCCGTGAGCACTTTCTCGTGGATCTCGAGAGCCAGGTCCAAATGAGGGGCGAGGTCGCGCAGCTCTTCCATCCAGCCGATCAGCCTGGGGTCCTTGAGCTCGTCGGGATGGGTATTCAGGAAGAGCGTGGGGAAGTTCGGGCGGTCCCGCACGAGCTCGACCGCCTTCTTGCGGAAGAGCCGGCTCAGCTCCGCAACCAGCCCCAGGTTCTCCGCAAGGTGGAGAAGGTCGAGCGGGCTCTGCGGGAGCGCGGGGTGGGCCCCTCGTCCGAGCGCTTCGTAGGCTTCGGGCACGCCTCCTGGAATCCTTACGATGGGCTGGAAGGCGATCGTCACTCTCCCTTCGCGCAGCAGTTCCTGCATCTCGCGAGCTCCGGGCATCTCGCGCGCGGCCCTGGTCCGACGGCCGAGCGAGACGGTGGTCCCGGGACCAGAAGCCTCCGGGGGCTCGGGAGCGGGCGCAGAGGCGGGCACGCCGACGCGGAACTCCAATTCGCCGAGGTGGACGACGTCGCCCTCGCCGATCGGAGCGTCTTCGACGAACTCGCCGTTCACGAAGGTGCCGTTCGTGCTCTGGAGGTCGCGGATGCGCAGATGTCCCGCGGCCTCGTAGATCTCCGCGTGCACCTTCGACACGGAGTCCGGCGCGAGCACGAGCTCGAGGCCCGGCCTGCGGCCGATGCGGAAGGGAAGCGGATGCAGCGGCACCACGCGCACGACACCGTCGGCGGTGATCGCCTCGAGATGCCAGGACGGACGTGCCCGTCGGCTCGGTGGGGCAGCGGGAGGGGGAGTGGTCTCAGTCAAGCGGCGCTTCAGCTCCTCGGCCCGTGCGGGCTCCACACTAAGGGTATCGCGTGTCCCTTCAGACTGCATCGCCACCGCTGCGCCCGGGCGCATTCCCGCGTTTCCTTTCGTAACGTGGGGCCAAGCCCAGGATCTCGGTTCTGCAAGTCCCGGACCCGAAGTTCGAGGTCGTCCCTCAACCATTCCTCGAAGTGTGTCGCGTTGAGCGCCCGATACTTGCGGCTTTGCGAGGTCCAGCCCAGCCTGCGCGGAGTTGCCGATTTCCGGACGGGGCCGTGACACACCTGAAGTACCCTAAGTCCGATCCCATGGTGCGCTGCCCGACGTGCTCGCAGGTCGTGGCGGAAAGCCATCGATTCTGTCCCTCTTGCGGAACGAGCGTGTACGTTTCGGAGACCCCCACGGGCACTGCACCCCGGCCGCCGACGCCTCCCTCGGCGCGGCCGAGCCGCCGCACTCCGGCGCCGTCGATCGCCGCCGGCCTCTCCGCCGCCATCGGCGACGGACGGTTCGTTCCGGGCGTGGTGCTCGCCGCGCGCTACCGCGTCGTCGGGCTGCTCGGCAAGGGCGGGATGGGGGAGGTCTACCGCGCCGACGACCTGACGCTGGGCCAGCCGGTCGCGCTGAAGTTCCTTCCCGCCGCGGTCGAAGGCGACGCGGAGCTGCTGGAGCGCTTCCTCAGCGAGGTCCGGATCGCCCGCAAGGTGACGCACCCCGCGGTCTGCCGCGTGTTCGACATCGGCGAGGCCGACGGCGAGCACTTCCTCTCGATGGAGTACGTGGACGGCGAGAACCTCGCGACCTTGATGCGCCGAATCGGCCGCCTCGGCAGCGACAAGGCGCTCGACATCGCCCGCCAGATCTGCGCGGGACTCGGCGCCGCCCACGACAAGGGCGTGCTGCACCGCGACCTGAAGCCCGAGAACGTAATGCTGGACGGGCAGGGAAAGGTGCGGATCACCGACTTCGGGCTCGCCGGCCTCGAGGACTCGATCCGTGGCGACGACGTGCGGTCGGGCACTCCCGCCTACATGTCGCCGGAGCAGCTCACGGGACGCGAGGTCACCGCGCGGAGCGACGTCTACTCGCTGGGTCTCGTGCTCTACGAGTTGTTCACCGGCAGGAAGGCTTTCGAGGGCAAGTCGTTCTCCGAGATGCTCAAGAAACATCGCGACGAAAGGCCTCCCGACCCTTCGAGCCTGGTTCCCAGTCTGGACCCGGCAGTTGAGGGTACCATCCTTCGCTGCATCGCCAAGGACCCCGCGGTGCGGCCCGCGTCGGCGCTCGGGGTGGCCGCGCTGCTGCCCGGGGGCGATCCCCTGACCGCCGCCATCGCCGCCGGCATCACGCCGTCACCCGAGATGGTGGCGGCGGCGGGAGAGGCGGAAGGCCTGTCGTTCCGCACGGCGTCGCTCTGCCTCGCGGTCGTGCTCCTCGGCGTCGCGGTCGCTCCCGTCCTCGTCGGCCCGCTGCAGCTTCTCAACCGGATCCCGGTGGAGAAGCCGCCCGCGGTGCTCGAGGACCGGGCGCGCGAGCTCATCAAGCGGTTGATGGCGGGCGAGGACCCCGAGGACTGGGCGGTGGGCTTCGACGAAGACTCGGCCTACTTCCGTCGCGTGCGCGAGACCGACCCGTCACCCCGGCGGTGGGACAGTCTCGCGACCGGCGATCCCCCCGTCTTCGCGTTCTACTACCGGCAGAGCCCGCACTCGCTCGTCTCGACGCACCCGAGGGGCGTCGTGACGTGGAGCCATCCGCCGATCGGCCTGCTCTCGGGCAACGCCGGCGTGCGCCTCGACATGCGAGGACGCCTGATCTCCTTCTACTCGATACCCCCGCAGGTCGAGGAGGGCGACGCCGTGGTCTCGCAGCCCGACTGGCGCCCGCTCCTCGCCGACACGGGCCTCGACGAGTCGACGCTGCGCGCGGTGCCGTCGCGCTGGACGCCGCCCTTCTACGTGGATTCCCGCCAGGCCTGGGAAGGCGCCTACCCGGAGCGCCCGGACATCACGGTCCGCGTAGAGGCCGCGGCCTACCGGGGCCGGCCCGCCGCCTTCTACGTGATCTACCCGTGGACGCGCCCCGAGCGCATGAACCCCCGCGACTTCACGCGCGGCCAGCTCTTCGGCATGGCGAGCGCCCTCGGCGTCCTCGTGCTCCTGCTCGTCACGGGAGGCATCCTCGCCCGGCGCAATCTCCGCCTCGGCCGGGGAGACCGGGGCGGGGCCTTCCACTTCGCCGCCTTCGTCTTCGCGATGACGTTCGCCGCCTGGGCGCTCGAAGCCGACCACGTCACCGCCCTCGCCCCTGAGGCGGGCCTGCTCGTGCGCGGCGCCGGCTTCTCCCTCTTCGTCGCGTCGACACTCTGGCTCTTCTACATGGCGCTCGAGCCCTACGTGCGGCGGCTGCGGCCGCAGACGCTCATCTCCTGGACGCGGGCGGTGTCCGGCGGCTACCGCCATCCGATCGTCGGCCGGGACGTGCTCATCGGCGCGACCTGGGCGGCCTTGTGCGCCCTGCTCATCCCGGTCGTCATCCGCGGCCTGTCGTGGCTGGGCGTCTTCGCTCCCGACATCCTCGGATCGGACTTCGACGTGCTGCTCGCTCCGCGGCGCTACGTCGCCTTCGTGCTCGGGAGCCAGATCGACGCGCTCGTCCTCGGCCTGGGCGCGCTCCTCCTCTTCCTGGTCTTCCGGCTGCTGCTGAAGCGCGACGACGCGGCCGGCGTCGCCCTCGTGCTCGTCCTGACCGTCGTCGAGATCGCGCAGCTCGACTCGCCCCTCTGGATGCGCGTCGTCCTCGGGCTCGTCCTCATGACGGCCTACGCCGTGCTCCTGCTGCGGCTCGGGCTGCTCGCCGCGGTAGCGGCGATCTACGTGTCGCACCTGCTCACGGGCACGCCGTTTACGAGCCAGCTCGGAACGTGGCACTCGGGTCCGACGGTGGCCACGACGATCCTCGTGGCGGCGCTCGCGATCTCCGCGTTCCGGACAGCCACCCGCGCGCACCGCGGGGCCTGATCCTTCACGTCCGGCGCTGGCGGAGCACCTCGTAGAGCGCGACGGCCACGCACGTCGAGAGGTTGAGCGAGCGCAGCTGCGGGTCGGCCATGGGCACGCGCAGGAGGCGGTCGCGGAACCGGTCGCGCACCTCGGGGGCGAGACCCACGCTCTCCCTCCCGAAGACGAGCACGGTGCGCGGGGGAAAGCGGAAGTCCCAGAAGAGCCGGCCGGCGTCCGGGCTCGCGAAGAAGGCCTCGCCGAGGTCGGGCAGCGCGGCCTCGAGCTCGGACCAGCCCTTCCAGAGGCGCGGCGCGACGCGCGGCCAGTAGTCGAGCCCGGCCCGGCGGACCTCGCGGTCGTCCAGCGAGAAGCCGAGCGGCTCCACGAGGTGGAGCTGCGCGCCCGCGGCCAGGCAGGTGCGGCCGACGTTGCCCGTGTTCCAGTGGATCTCGGGCTCCACGAGCACGACGTGTAACGCGTCCCGGCTGGTCACGCGGGAGGCTAGCACGGAGAGCAAGGACCGGGGGACGGAGTAGAATCCGCGTGGTTCGGAGGGAATCATGGTCAAGCCTCGCCGTCAGCTGATCCTGGGTCTGCCCGCCGTGCTCCTCGCCATCCCGGCGGCCGCCGATCAGCCGCACATGCAGACGGCGCTGGACTATCTGCGCTCCGCGGAGCGCGAGCTGGAGAAGGCGAGCGCGGACAAGGGCGGTCACCGGGCGAACGCGATCAGCTTCGTGAAGAAGGCGATCGCGGAAGTCGATCGCGGGATCAGCTACGACCACCATCACTGATCGGCTCGCTCTCGGGCCAGTCGGCGGACGATGAAGATCGCGATCCTCGGCGCGGGCGAGCTGGGCGCGGCGCTGGCCCGGCGCCTGGCCGAGCGCGAGGCGGCGCGTCTCGTCCTCATGGTGGACGCGAACGAGGGAATGGCGAAGGGCAAGGCGCTCGACCTGCTGCAGTCGGGGCCCGTGGAGGGCTACGACACGCGGATCGAGGGCGGCGCGGAGGTGCCCGAGGGCATGGACACGACGATCGCGGCCGATCCCCCCGAGCTCGAGGGCCGCTCGTCGCGCGACGCCGCCGCCTGGCTCCGAGCCCTCGCCCCGCGCCTGGGCCGCGGGCCGTTTCTCGTCGCGGGCACGCACGGCCCGACACTGGTCGAGGCGGCGGTTGGAGCCGGACTTCCTCGCGACCGCGTGATCGGCAGCGCTCCTCTCGCCTGGGCGGGCGCACTGCGGCGCGCGCTCGCTCGCGAGACCGGTGCCGCGTCGGCCGACGTGGGCCTGACCGTGCTCGGCCTGCCGCCCGAGCACATCGTGGTTCCGGCGCGGAGCGTCACCTGCGCAGGCGTCCCCCTCGACGCGGGAGCCCCGACGGCGCTCCGTCGCGCGCTCGAGGCCGTCCGGCGCCGCACGCTCGGTCCGGTGGCGCTCGCCACTGCCGCCGACCGCGTGCTCGCCGCGCTCTTCGGCCCTCCAGGCGCCGTGGTGCCGGCGTGGGCGATGCTCGACGGTGAGCTGGGGCACCGGGGGATGGCGCTCGCGGTGCCCGTGCGCCTCGGCGGAGGGAGGGTCCAGGCCATACTGGACCCGGCCCTCGAGCCGGTGGAGCGCGTCGCTTTCGACAACGCGGCCCAGAAGCGCGAGGAGGGGCGATGAGGAGCATCGGCTTCCTGGAGACGAGCTCGCTGGCGAAGGGGGTGGAAGCAGCCGACGCCATGCTCAAGAAGGCCGGGGTCGAGCTGCTCATGACGCTGGGCGTGCCCCGCGGCAAGTTCCTCGTGATGATCGAGGGCCTTCTCGCGGACGTCGAGAGCTCGATGCAGGCAGGACTCGAGACGGCGGGGGCGACGGTCGTCGACCACTTCGTCATCCAGAACGTCCACCCCCAGCTCCCCGCCGCCATCAAGGGGAAGGTCCCGGTGGAAACGGTGGAGGCCGTAGGGATGATCGAGACGAAGGAGGTCGCCTCCGCGATCTACGCCGGCGACGCCGCCGCCAAGGCCGCGAACGTCACGCTCATCGAGGCGCGCAACCAGCCGGGGGCCAAGGGCCTCGTCGTGCTCACGGGCGAGGTGGGCGCGGTGCGGGCGGCGGTGGCCGCGGGGGTCGCCACCATAAAGAAGGACGGCATGCTCGTGGCGGAGGTCGTGATCCCCTTCGCCCACGCCGCGCTCAGAAAGAGCCTCGTGAGTTGACGGTCGAGGAGGCATTCGCGCACTGCGAGGCCCGGGTGCGGGCCCACTACGAGAACTTCCCGGTGGGCCTGTTCGTGCCGCGGGACAAGCGTCCCTACGTCCACGCGCTCTATGCGTTCGCCCGAGCTGCCGACGACTTCGCGGACGAGCCGATGTACGAAGGCATGCGCGGCGAGAAGCTCGACCAGTGGGAGGCGCGTCTGCACGCGGCCTACGAGGGCCGCGCCGAGGACCCGATCTTCGTCGCGCTCGCGGAGACGGTGCGGCGGCTCGACATTCCCAAGGGGCTGCTGCTCGACCTGCTGTCCGCCTTCCGCCAGGACACGGTGAAGACCCGCTACGACACGTGGGAGGAGCTGCTCGACTATTGCCGCCGCTCCGCGGACCCGGTGGGGCGTCTCGTCCTCCTCGTCTTCGGCTACCGCGACGACGCCGGCCTCCCGCCGCTCTCCGATGCGATCTGCACCGGGCTGCAGCTCGCGAACCACTGGCAGGACGTGGCCGTCGACCTCCGGAAGGATCGCATCTACCTCCCGAAGGAGCTGCGCGACCGCTTCGCCGTCGGGGAGTGGGACCTGAACGCGGGCAAGGTCACCGATGGCTTCCGGTCGCTCATGGCGGAGGTGATCCGCCGCACGCGCGCGCTCTTCGACCGGGGACGTCCCCTCTGCGACCGCGTGGGGCGCGACCTGCGCTTCGAGATGCGCCTGACCTGGCTGGGCGGCGCCTCGATCCTCGACCGCATCGAGGAGGCGGGCTACGACGTTTTCCGGCGCCGGCCGCGCCACGGGCCGGTCGCCAAGCTGTCGCTGGCCTGGCGCGCCTGGCGGTGGGCCGCGTGAGCGCCTCCGCGCGCCTCACCCGGGCGAGCGGCACGAACTTCTTCTATGCCTTCCTGCTGCTCCCCGCCGAGAAGCGGCGCGCGATCTACGCGCTCTACTCGTTCTGCCGGAAGGTGGACGACTGCGCGGACGAGGTCGGAGGAGAGGGCGAGGCGGGGCTCGCCCGCTGGGAGGAGGAGGTGGACCGGGCCTACGCGGGGCGGCCCGCCACGGAGCTCGGTCACGACCTCGCCCGAGCGGTAGCGCGATTCCCGATCCCCCGCGCGGCGCTGCGCGACATCGTCGCGGGCTGCCGCATGGACCTCGTGAAGCGCCGCTACGCCGATTTCGCCGAGCTGCGCGCCTACTGCGAGCGCGTGGCCTCCGCGGTGGGGCTCGCCAGCATCGAGATCTTCGAGTACTCGAACCCCCGCACCCGCGAGTACGCCGTCGAGCTCGGCCTGGCCCTGCAGCTCACGAACATCCTGCGCGACGTGGGCGTCGACGCCGCGAGCGACCGGATCTACATCCCGATCGAGGACCTCCGTCGTTTCGGTGTCCTCGAGCGGGAAATCCTTGCCTCGTCGGTTGGTCCTGTCGCGTCCCGTCCCGAGATCCGCGACCTCCTCGCGTTCCAGGCCGACCGCGCGCGCGACCACTACGAGAAGGCGCGGTGCCTCCTGCCCGCCGAGGACCGCCGCTCCATGCTCGCCGCCGAGATCATGGGCGCCATCTACCGGGACATCCTCGACCGGATCGTGCGCCGAGGCTACCCGCTCGGCGGGCCGCGCATGGCGCTGTCGCGGCCGAGGAAGGCCGCGCTCGCCGTGCGCACGCTCGCGCGCGTCTACACCCGGCGGTGAGGGTCGCGGTCGTCGGCGGCGGGTGGGCGGGGCTGGCCGCGGCGATCGCGCTGCAGGAGCGCCGGCACGAGGTCACGCTCCTCGAGCGACGGGGCGTCCTCGGCGGGCGGGCCACCTCCTATCGCGACGCGTCGAGCGGCGAGGACGTGGACAACGGCACCCACCTCATGGTCGGCGCGTACCACGACACGCTCGATCTCGTCCGGCGGGCGGGAGCCTCGGAGCTCCTGCTCGAGCAGAAGAACCTCCGCATCGACTGGGTGGACGAGAAGGGCCTGACCTCGCTCGACTGTCCGCCTCTGGCGGCGCCGCTCCACCTGCTGGCCGGCCTCCTGTCGCTTCGCGTTCCCTGGAGCGTCCGCTTCCAGGCCTTGCGCTTCGGGCTCGCCGTGCGCTTCGGGCGACCGCCCGTCGGCCTGACTCTCGCGGAGTACTTCTCCCGAACCGGTCAGGGCGAGGCGGCGCGCCGGCTCCTCTGGGACCCGCTCGCTCTCGCCATCCTCAACGAGTCACCCGACTGCGCCGCGGCCGTGCTCTTCCATCGCGTCTATCGCGAGGCGTTCCTCGCCGACCACCGTGCGTCGAGGCTCGTCTTCCTCCGCCGGGGATGGGGTGTCCTCGCGGAGCGGCTCGCGGAGTACTTCGAGGGACGAGGGGGACGCCTGCGCCGGCGGGGGCTCGCCTCCGCGGTCGTGGTCGAGGGCGATCGTACGGTCGGCATCCGGTGCGTGCAGCGCCCGCCCACGCGCGAGGAGATCCGCGCCGGCCGTCCGTCCGTGACGGAGACGATTACGGCAGATGCGGTCGTTCTCGCCGTTCCGTGGCACGCGGTGAGCGAGCTCCTGCCGGACTCGCTGCGGGCCGTCGAGCCCTTCGCGAGCGCTTCCCGCCTCCGGCCCTCGCCGATCGTCTCGATCGAGGTCTGGCTGGACCGTGTCGTGCTGGACCGGGCGATGGTGGGCCTGCGCGACGAGGAGGTCGAGTGGGTCTTCGACAAGGGCCGGCTCTACGGACGCGAGGGTCCGCCCCAGCACCTGGCGTTCATCGTGAGCGCGGCCGCGCGCAGCGCGCCGCGGCGGAACGAGGAGCTCGTGGGCGCCGCGGAGCGCGCGCTGCGGCGCTTCTTCCCGGCGATGGCGGGTGCCATGGTCGTCCGCTCCCTCGTCATGCGCGAGCCCGCCGCCACGTTCGCCTCGGATCCCGAGGCCGAGACCCTGCGGCCGGCGCCGTCGACGCCGGTGGCCGGGCTCTACCTCGCGGGAGACTGGACGGCGACCGGTCTTCCCGCGACGATCGAGGGCGCGGTTCGCAGCGGACGGGCGGCCGCGCGGGCCGTGGAGTCCGGCGCGTGAGCGGCGCGCCGGCCTTCCCTCGCGCCCGCTGGATCGCGGTCGCGCTGCTCGTCGTGTATCTCGCGACCTACACGACCGTCTACGGTTTCGCGAACTTCCTCTTCCTCTGCAACCTCTCGGTGATCCTCGTGGTCGCCGGGCTGTGGGCGGGGAACGCGCTCCTCCTGTCGAGCCAGGCGGTGGGCATCCTGATCGTGGGGCTCGCCTGGGGGCTCGATGTGCTGTCGTGGTGCGTGCTCGGCACGCACGTCATCGGAGGCACGGACTACATGTGGGACCCGCGCTACCCCGTCTTCGCCCGCCTGCTGTCGCTCTACCACGTCGTGCTGCCGGTGACGCTCTTCTGGGCGCTGCGCCGGGTCGGCTATGATCGCCGGGGGTACGCCCTCCAATGCCTGATCGCGATCGCGGGAGTGTCGCTCGGCCGGCTGTTTCCGGCCGCCATGAACCTGAACGGCGCCTGGGTCGACCCGCTCTGCGAGCGGGCATGGGGAGGCCCGGTCGTTCAGGTGGCCGTGGTCTCCGGCTTCCTCATCGCGGTCGTCTATCCCTTGAGCCATTTCGTGCTCTCGCGCGTGCTGCCCCCCGTGGCCTCGCGGCGCTCACCGGCGCCTGCCTCCTGATGACGACGCCAGGCGTGGGCGCCGAGATGCTCGACGTCGAGGGCGGACGGCTCTTCTACGAGGTGAAGGGCCGCGGCCCCACCGTCGTGCTCATCCACGGCGGCTTCGGCGACCACCGGATGTGGAACGCGCAGTGGGAAGCGCTCGCACGCGACCATCGCGTCGTCCGGTACGACCACCGCGGCTTCGGCCGGTCCTCGCGCCCCGACAAGGCGTACTCCGCGGTCGCGGACCTCGTCCGGCTGCTCGACGCGCTGGGCGCGAAGACGGCCTCCCTCGTGGGCAACTCCATGGGGGGCACGATGGCCATCAACTTCGTGCTGCAGCATCCCGAGCGCGTGGACCGGCTCGTCGTCGTGGCCTCGGGGGCCGACGGCTTTCCCATCCCTCCGGGCACGACGGACGAGATACAAGCGGTGTTCGCGACGGCCAAGAAGGAGGGGACGCAGGCGGCGGCGGAGCGATGGCTGAAGAACCCGATGGTGAAGGTCGCGAGCCGGGAGGCGGCGACGCGCGACCTCCTGCGGCAGATGATCGTGGACAACCGCGAGACGTTCCTGATGGAGCACTGGCCGGACGAGAGCCTGGACTTCAAGGCCGCGGACCGGCTCTCCCAGATCAAGACGCCGACGCTCGTGATCCTGGGCGACCAGGACATCGACCTCGTCCTCACGATCGGCAAGTCCACGGCTCAGGGAATCCCCGGGTCGCGTCTCGAGGTCCTGGCCGGGGGCGACCATCTTCCCCAGATGGACGCGCCGGCGAAGGTGAACGCGCTCCTCCGGGAGTTCCTGGCGGCGAGTTAGTCCGACTCGGAGTCGAGCCGCATCGCGACGCGCAGCTCCGGCGTCAGGCCTCGCGCGGCTTCGCGGCGCATGCAGTCGGCGAGAGGCTCGCTCCACTCTTCGGCGGGAATCGCACGGAAGCCGAGCCGGGCGTAGTAGGGCGCGTTCCACGGGATGTCGCGGAAGGTGGTGAGCGTGACGGCCCGGCGTCGCGCGGCCGCGAAGGACAAGACCTCGCGCACGAGGCGCGTGCCGAGGCCGCGCCGGCCGTGCTCGGGCAGCACGTCCAGCTCCTCGAGATGCAGGTGCGGGCCGAAGTCCTCCACGAGCGCGAATCCCACCGGCTCGTCAGCCTCGGTGCGCGCCACCCACAACAGGCCCGCCCGGTGCCCGACCTCGAACTCCGCGACGGGCGTCGGGTCCGCCGGAATGTCGGCGGTGAACGCGAACGCGTTGAAGAGGCCCGAGGCCCGGAGCTCGATCTCCGGCAGGAGAGGGAGCTCGTGGGGACGAGAGAGGCCGATGGTGTACATCCGACCCTCCGAGACCGTCAGATCGGCCGCTCGACCTCCGGAAAGCTCCGCCACACCGGCACGCCGCAGAAGTGCTCGCCCTCCGTGCAGGTGGGCGTGATCCGGCCGGCGCGGAGCACGCAGGGCGGGCCCATGTGGCGGGCGAGGCGCGGGTGGACGGCCCGCACCTGCTCGAGCTCGTCCATGGAGGCGCGGTAGATCTCCTCCTGCGCGTTGAAGCAGGTCCGCATGACCCACTTGTGCGCGAGGTACAACAACGACCCGCTCTCGTGGAAGCGGAGGGCCGTGGCGTTGGGCAGGAGATAGAGCGCGGCCTCGAGCGGCACGCCCATCTCGCGGAGCCGGCTCTTCGCGGCCCAGGCCCGCTCCATCGCCGCCTCGTAGACCTCGAGCGCGCGCGCGTTTTTCGCCACGAGCGGCGGCGTGACGTAGTCCGGCCGTGCCGTGTCCGTCAGCGTCATGAGCGGGCGCGAAGCCGGCACCATCCGGTGCCGCTGGTCCTGGCTGTCCGCCGTGTGCGAGAGCTTCTTCAGGAACGTGTACGTCGAGTGGTGAAGGGCCCGCGCGAGCGGGGAGTGGACGGAGAGCTGCAGCGTCTCGAGCCGATACCGGTTGAGCGACGGATTGAGCGCCTGCTCGAGGGCCTGGTCGTCCGCCAGGACGGAAGGCGACGCGCCGAGGACGGCGCGCACCGCGTCCGCGGTCGTCTCCTCGCCCCGCGCGGTGTAGTCGACGAGGAGCGACGTCCGCTTCCCGAGCAGCGAGTCGAGGCGAGCGGCCTCCGCGTCGCCCGCGGTCCCGTTGCCGCCCGCCACCCGGGGGAACCGGGACTCCACGATCTCGTCTTCCGCGAGCGGCCCCTCGCCCACACGCTCGAAGAACGCGGGATCGATCTCCCGGACCTTCGCCACCATCGCGGAGACGACGTCCTCGCTCTCGCGCGGCGTGTCGCCCGTCCGCATCATCCGGTACAGGCGGTGGAGCACGATGCCGGAGACGGTGTGCACCATGGAGGTGAAAGCGGCCACGGGAATCACGTAGCGCGCGGTCTCGATCGCCTTCTTCTCGGCCTCCCGCTCC
>JBKPBQ010000564.1:0-5222 GCA_046726955.1 Acidobacteriota bacterium | reverse complement strand
GGATGGCCCCGCCGTTCTCGGGTGTTCCCACGCAGCACGGGGTGACCGCGGCCGGAGTGTCCTACTACGCAAACTGCGCGTGGGATGCTCTCGGCATTCCGGCCGCACTGCACAAGCCGGCGACCGTGCATTCCCGCTGCGAACAATCGCTCGAGCCGCTGGAGCTCTCGGTGTCTCACAAGGGTCCCGAAGCTTCCGATTGGCTCTTCCACTGCGTCGTGCCGGCGGCGAAATGGTGGGACGACATAGTCTTCACCTGAAGCAAGATGCTCTTCTTCCGGTCGGAAGAACGCGTCCGCGAGTGGTGCTCGGCTACGGGCCATCCGCTGCGGCCTCTCGTCAGGATGGACCAGCTCTGGGAGCTTGCCCGCGAGTGGTACTCGACGCGCCTGCAGCCCGAGTCGCGTCGGCCCCAGCCTGCCGAGATGCGTCAGATCTTCGGGCGCATCGGCCTGGCTGGAGACTTCTGGGACCCGCAGTCGGACGCGTTCGGAGGAGGATCCAGACCATGAATGGCGTGGCCCTCAATCCCCTCGGCAGAAGGATCCGCGACGTGCTCCTGCGCGAGCATCCCGAGTGGGGACGCTACGTCGAGATCCTCCCAGGCGGAGACCTCGAGCTGGCCCTGCCGGCTCCCCGAGGCTCGCGAGCCGGGCGTCTCGTGATCTCCACGACTCGCGGCGCGAGCACCGGCGTCCGCTACGCGCCTCCGCGGATGTCCTATCCGCTCGAGTCCGAAGAGCAGATGCTGGCCGTGATCGACGCGCTGCTCGCGGACAACGCGTTCTTTCTCGTCATCTCGAACGGCGACGAGTGGATCGAGACGAGCCTTCTCCGGCCCGGCGAAGAGCCGGTCCTCGCGGAAGGCCAGGTGGCCGACGTGGTGTCGTGGTCGGGGCTCAACGACCGCGTCGTCACGTTCATGCCGACCGGGCCGAGGCGGGGCGTCTAGCCGAAGCTCGCAACGAGAAGACCCGACGCCGGTAGGCCGCCGGTTCTAGCGAGTCGCGACGCGCTCGAGACGAGCGATGAAGCAGCCGGCCTTCGCGTGCCTGACGTGGGCGTATGCCACTCCGGGCCGTGAGAGCACCTCGCGTGCGCACGCGTCGAGATCGGCCGCCGTCGTGAGCCGGACCTGCGGAGCGCCGCGCTCGTCGTAGCCTTCGAGCGCGAGGGGAATCGCGCGAAGCTCCGGCGAGAAGCCGGGCTCCTCGTATCGCTCGCACGCGACCTTGTGCACGAAGATCGGCCCCGGGCTCGGCAGGTCGGCGTCGGCCGGAAAGGGGTTGTATGTGAAGAGCACCCGCTCTTCTTCCTTCACCCGGAACGGACGCAGGCACAGCCGGCAGGGGCCCGTGCCCGTCGCCAGCTCAACGTGGGCGGGGTGGCCGTACCCGGGCGACTTCAAAGTGCGGCGCGCTTCGTCCGCCGTCGCCTGCTGGAGCGCAATGAGCCGATATTCCATGATTCGTAGCACCTCGATGATCGACAATAGGCAGCAGCGGGAAACGCTTCCACCCGGTTCTTGCGATCGAATCGCAGAGCGCTCCGAGAGACGTCGGAACGCCCCGCAGTCGGAGGCAAAGAGTCGTGACGAGAGAGCTGGAGCTGCGGTCGGGGTCGGTCCTGGTTCGGCACTGGGAGGAGGCCGATGCCGAGGCGCTCCCGGCGCAAGCCAACGACCGCGGCGTTTGGCAAGGCCTCCGGGACGCGTTCCCGCACCCCTACACCCTCGACGACGCCCGGCAGTTCATCGCCAGGGCACGACAGCGGTCCCCCCAGACCGTGTTCGCGATCGAGGAAGGGGGAAGACTGGCCGGAGGCATCGGGTACACGGAGCACGAGGACGTCGAGCGGATCGGGGCGGAGATCGGCTACTGGCTCGGCCGCGAATTCTGGGGACGGGGAATCGCCACCGCGGCCTTGCGGCTCGTGACCGAGCACGCGTTTCGTGTGAATCCCGAGCTGCGCCGTCTCTGGGCGGTCCCGTACTCCTCGAACCCGGCGTCCGCGCGCGTGCTCGAGAAAGCCGGGTATCGCCGCGAGGGCACGCTCCGACAGAGCGCGCTCAAGGACGGCCGGGTCCTCGACCAGTGGATGTACGCGATCCTGCGCGACGAGCTGACTCCGGGACGCGAGAACCGGTAGGTTAGGCGACCGTGGACGTCCTCCAGGCCATCGGAAACACCTCGATCGTGCGCGTTCGCAAGGTGGTCCCTCCGCAGTGCGGACAGATCCTGGCCAAGCTCGAATGGGAGAACCCCACGGGCAGCATGAAGGATCGGATGGCGGAGGCCGTGATCACGCGGGCGGAGAAGGACGGCCGGCTGAAGCCGGGAGGCACGGTCGTCGAGTACACGGGCGGCAGCACGGGGACGTCGCTCGCGCTCGTGTGCGCCGCCCGCGGCTACCGCATCCGGATCGTCAGCTCCGACGCGTTCAGCCGCGAAAAGCTCGACCACATGGCGGCGCTCGGCGCCGAGCTCACGCTCGTGCCCAGCGAGGGCGGACGCACCACGAAGAAGCTCATCCTGGACATGATCGAGGCCGCGCGGGCGATGAGCGTGGAGCCGAACACGTTCTGGACGGACCAGCTCAACAACCACGACAGCATCGCCGGCTACCACGCGCTCGGC
This sequence comes from Acidobacteriota bacterium, assembly GCA_046726955.1. Classification (GTDB taxonomy): domain Bacteria; phylum Acidobacteriota; class Vicinamibacteria; order Fen-336; family Fen-336; genus CAVPGH01. Next base: position 2,586 of record JBKPBQ010000564.1, on the reverse strand, counting down.
GAGGAGATCTGGCGGCAGACGGAGGGTGCGATCGACGCCTTCGTGCACTGCGTGGGCACCGCGGCCTCCTCGCGCGGCGTCGCCACCGCCCTCAAGCGCCGGAAGCCGAGCGTCCGGATCGTGGCCGTGGAGCCCGCCGAGTCGTCGGTCCTGCTGGGCGGCCAGCCCGGTCCCCACAAGATCGAGGGAGTGGGAGTGGGCTTCGTGCCGCCGCTCTGGGATCCGACGCTGGTGGACGAGATCGTCGCGGTCAAGACGGACGACGCGAAGGGGATGGCGCGGCGCATCGCGCGCGAGGAGGCCGTCTTCGCGGGCACGTCGTCCGGCGCCAACGTCGTCGCCGCGATCCAGGTCGCCGAGCGGCTCGGTCCGAAGGCGACCGTGGTCACGCTCATGGCCGACTCGGGCCTCAAGTATTTGAGCACCGACGTCTATCGAAGAGCCTGACGGCGTCGCCTCCTTGTGCGCTCCGACGAGGCCGGGTTATCGTCGGCCGTCAAGAAGGGGGTCCGCTCGACTGAAGGAGGTCGTCGCATGAGGATCTTGATCGCGGCCGTGATCGCCGTCGCCCTGGGGGCGATCGCCTCCGCCCAGCAGTGGACGCCGCCCACTCCCAAGAACCTGCAGGTCCTGCCCAAGGACATGCCCCCGCGCGCTCTCGTGGCCACGATGCGCAGCTTCGCCCAGGGGCTGGGCGTGCGCTGCCAGCACTGCCACGTCTACAAGGGGACGAATGCGGACGACCTGAACGCCTACGACTTCTCGAGCGACGACAAGGAAGAGAAGAAGATCGCGCGCGTCATGCTCAAGATGGTGATGAGCAACAACGACGTCCTCAAGGACGTGGGCGATCCCCCGGCGGCTGGCGAGCTGAAGGTCACCTGCTACACCTGCCACCGCGGCGAGAAGGAGCCGGTCTCCAAGAAGCCGGACGCCCCGCCCGCGAACTGAGTCAGCCCGCGAAGATCTGGGCGAGGTGGTGCTCGAGGTGCACCACGTAGTCCTTCATGTGCTCGCCGAGCGTGCCGGGCTCGTCGGGCCCGGAGCGGCAGACGTTGCCGAACTTCGCGGGCGGCACCCGTGACATGACGTGGATCAGATGGCGGTTGTAGGCCCGCCAGAGCTCGACGAGCGCCTCCCACGGCTCGTGCTCGTAGTCCTGGGCCGCCACGAACTCCACCCCGTCGTACGCGGGAAAGTCGACCTCCGCCGCGAGCTGCGCGCGCACGAAGCGCTGGTGGTTGTTGCTCGCGGAGTCGATCAGGTGGCCGAGGATCTGCTTCCTCGACCAGGCGCCGGGAGCGCGGCGCACGCGACTTCCCTCCTCCCCGAGGGCGAGCAGCCTCCCGGGCACGGACTCCACGACTGACTCGAGACGCGCGATCGTTTCCTTCATGCTCGGATCCTCTGCCCCTCGACCCTGTTCCGCCCCCGGCGCTTCGCTTCGTACAAGGCCTGATCGGCCGCGGCCACGAGTGTCGCCGCGTCGCCGCGCTCGAACGGCACGAGCGCCGCCACCCCTACGCTCACCGTCACCACTCGCGCGGCGGGCGAGGTCGCGTGGGGGGTGCGCATCGCCTGCACGTTCGCGCGGAGACGCTCCGCCACGACCCTGGCTTCGTCGGCCCCGACGCCGGAGAGGAGGGCCGCGAACTCCTCGCCTCCGTAGCGGGCGACGAGGTCGCCCGCGCGGCCCAGCGCTCCCGCGAGCGCCACCGCCACTTGGCGCAGGCACTCGTCCCCGTGCAGGTGCCCGTACGTGTCGTTGTAGGCCTTGAAGGCGTCGATGTCCACGAGCACGAGCGAGAGCGGCGCGCCCGTGCGGCAGCCGCGGCGCCACTCGGCGTCGAGCGCCTCGTCGAACCGACGCCGGTTGGCGACGCCGGTGAGGCCGTCGAGCTGCGACAGCCGCTCCAGCCTGCGGTTCGCCTCCTCGAGCTGGCTCGTCCTCTCCTCGACCAGCCGCACGAGCAGCTCCTCGCGCCGGTGGAGATGGCGGACACGCAGGCGGTATCCGAAGACGCCCGTGGCCCCCACGACGACCGCGCTCAGCGCGAAGAACCAGCCCGTGCGCCAGAAGTGCGGACGGAGCCGGAAGCTGACCTCCGCCCCCGTCTCGCTCCACACGCCGTCCTCGTTGGCGGCGGTGACCACGAAGCGGTAGCGGCCGGGCGGGATGCGCGTGTAGTAGGCGACGCGGCGCGAGCCCGCCTCCACCCAGTCCCGGTCCAGGTTCTCGAGCTTGTAGCGGAAGCGCACGCGCTCCGGCACGGAGAGCGCGAGCGCCGTGTAGTGGAACTCGAAGCTCTCGCGGTCGGCCGGGAAGTCGAGGCTGGCCGCGAGAGGCACGGGGGCGTCGTTGGCCCGCACCTGCTCGAGGACGACCGGAGGCGGGACGCGGTTCGTGTGCATCCGCTCGGGATCGACCATCACGAGGCCTTCGATCGTCGGGAAGAAGAGCCGGCCGTCGGCTGTCTTGAAGCCCGGCGGCTGGTTGGCCCCGTTGCACTCCTGGTTTCGCATGCCGTCGAGCTCGCCGTAGGCCACGGGCTCGAGCGTGCGCCGCTCTCCCCGCGCCACCTCGTC
>JBKPBQ010000563.1:0-6889 GCA_046726955.1 Acidobacteriota bacterium | reverse complement strand
GCGTTACCTCGCTCTACGTGACCGACAACGCCGCGGGCATGTACGGGCCCCGTGGCGGGCCGGGCCTCGACCCGCTGCCGCTGCTCAAGCCGCCCTACGGACGCATCGTGGCCTACGACCTGAACCGTGGCGACAAGGTGTGGGAGATCCCGAACGGCGACACCCCGGCGTTCGTGCGGAACCACCCCGCGCTCAAGGGCGTCAAGCTCGGCAACACCGGCCAGGACTCCCACGCGAACCTGCTCGTCACGAAGACGCTCCTCATGTACGGCGAGGGACGCGGCGGCGAGCCGCACTTCCGCGCGGTGGACAAGAAGACGGGCAAGGAGGTCGCCAGGGTCGACATCCCCGCGCGCACGAACACGGCGCCCATGACGTTCATGCACCAGGGCCATCAGTACGTCGTGGCCGCGATCTCGGGCGAGAGCGTGCCCGCGGAGCTCGTGGCTTTGGCACTCCCCGACGCCCGCCCGCCGCACGTCGCCCCGCCGCCGAACCACCCGTCGGAGAGCCTGCCTCCGGAGCGGACGGTGAAGAAGCCCTCACGGCGGGAGTGACGTCGGGGGGCTCAGTGAGAGTCGAAGTTCTCCACGACCATGATGTCGCTCGCGATCTCGTCCAGCTGAGAGAAGAAGACGGTCTGCCCATCGTGTGAGACCACGAGTCCTCCCCCCCACGGCTCCGGCCGCCCGGGGAGGTCCATGACGCGTTGGACCTTCCGAGTCTCCAGGTCGAAGAAGGCCAGGCCCGGCCGCGGAGACTCACCATCGATGAAGTAGATGCCCGAAGCGGTCGGCGCCCAATCGGTGGCCCACCTCGGCCCGAGCGACGGCATGCCCGAGAGCGGTTGCTCGTCCCCCCCGTCGACGGATACCGACCACATCTCGGGGCGGGTCACGTCCTTGACGTAGTAGAGACTCTTCCCGTCGGCCGACTCCTGCGGGAAGAATCCCCCTTCCTTCGTCATCGGAGTCGTGGTGCCGCTCCCGGCCTGGACCTTCCAGACCTGTCGGGGCTGGTCCACGGAGAAGTAGAGCCATCGTCCGTCCCTCGACCAGGACGGCACGGAGCTGTCGGCGACACCGGTCTCGAGGCGGCGAGGGGGGCCGCCGTCCACGCCAATGAGGTAGATGCTGGAGTGGCCCGAGATCCGAGAGTCGAACGCCACCTGCCGCCCGTCCGGGGACCAGCGTGGCGAGCCGCTCAGAGGCCCGCCGTAGGAGGTCAACCGCACGGGATCGGACCCGTCGGCGCTGGAGATCCAGATTTCCTGCGCTCCCGATCGCGTCGACTCGAAGGCGAGCCGGCTGCCGTCCGGCGACAATGCGGGAAAGCGCTGCATGCGCGTCGAGGAAACGACCTTCACCGCGGGCGCCGCGGGCCGGGTGCGGCCGGCGAGCCGCACCCGCCAGATGTTCGTGTTGGTGCTCTGCTGCACGTAGGCCAGACGGTGGCCGATGCGCGAGACGGCGGGCCACGCGGCATCCCGGCCGTACGCGATGGCACTCGGCTCGCCCCCGCTCGCGCTCACCCGGAAGAGGCCGCCGTTCGCAAACACGAGGTCCTTGCCATCCACCGTCCACGACAGCCCGGAGGTCTCCCCGTCCACTCGCGCGACCTCCCGGGCGGCGCTCCCCCCGGACACGGGCACGACGAACAGGTCCTCCACGTTCTCATCCATGACGCACACAACGGCCAGCGAGCCGCCGTCCGGCGAGAATGCAGGTAACCAGGTCCGTCGGCAGTCTCGGGACGGTTGGCTCAGTCTGTGCTTCTCCAAGGTGTCGACGTTCAACAGGGAGATGCCCAGCTTCCCGGTGGCGTCGGCGTCGGAGAGCGCGCGGAGCCTCCCGTCCGGCGACCAGCTCAGCGCCATTCCCCGCCAAAGCCTGCTGAACCTCATGTCGGTCAGCTTCCTCTCCGGCCCTCCCAGAGCGGGAACTACGAAGATTCCGCTTTCGCCCTTCGTCGCCCGTGAGAAGGCGATCACCCGGCCGTCCGGTGACCAGGCGGGGTAGAGACTGGATGCCGGATGGGTCGTGAGGCGGAGGACCTTCTCGCTGCCGACCACCTTCACGTACAGTTCGAACTGGTCGTTCCTTCCCGGCGTGTCGCTCGACCAGGCGAACGCGATCTCGCTGCCGTCGGGGGAAAAGCTCGGGGCGACCTCCTGGCCGACAAAGCTCGTGAAGGGAGTTACCGTGGCGCGGACGGACGAGGGGGCCCCGCGCGGCCACTTCGAGTACGCCGCGGCGGCCACCGCGAGCGCGACGCCGGCGCCCACGACGAGCGGCCAGCGCGCGCCGGCCCGAGGCCTGGCCGTCGGTGCCGCCGTCTCGATCGGCAATGAGTCCGAGAGCGCGGCCAGGGCGAAGGCGAGGTCTCTCGCCGACTGGAAGCGTTCCTCGGGATTCTTCTCCAGGCAGCGCCTCACGATCCGGTCGAGCGTCTGAGGGATGCTGGCCGTCGTCCGCGACGGTTCGGGCGCGTCCTCCGTGAGGATCGCGCTCATCGTCTCGACTGCCGAGTCGCCCCGGAACGCCTGCCTCCCCGAAAGCATCTCGTAGAGAACGGCGCCGAAAGAGAAGATGTCGGAGCGATGGTCGGCCCGCTGACCTCTGACCTGCTCCGGGGACATGTACCCGACTGTCCCGAGGACCGCGCCTGCCCCAGTGGCCTCGGCGGTCGGGGCGTCGCAATTGACGGGGCGCTGGTCGAGCACGCGGCGAAGCTTGGCCAGGCCGAAGTCGAGGATCTTCGCCCTGCCGTCCCTGGTTACGAAGAGGTTCTCGGGCTTCAGGTCGCGGTGAACGATGCCCTTCTCGTTGGCCGCGGCGAGGCCGCCGGCGATCTGGACCCCGAGGTCGATGACCTTCCGAGGCGGCAGCGGTCCCCGGGCGAGCCGTACCCGCAGGGTTTCGCCCTCGAGCAGCTCGAAGACGAGGTAGGGCGAATCGCCCTCCAGACCGACGTCGAACACCGAGAGGATGTTGGGATGGCTGATGGATCCCGCTGCTCGAGCCTCGTCCGCAAAGCGACGCACCCGTGCGGACTCGGGAGCTTCCTCGGAAGCGATGACCTTGATCGCGACATCGCGGCCGATCCGCGGGTCGCGAGCGCGGTACACCTCTCCCATCCCTCCCGCGCCGAGGGGCGACAGGATCTCGTACGGGCCAAGGCGTGCTCCGCGACTCAACGGCATGTTGCGGGAGCTCTTGACGGGATTCTACCTGTCGTCGGCGCTGAGACACAGCGCAACCCGGCACGCGCCGCCGCGGGACGTCAGCGCGGCAGGATCACCGCCCGGTAGCGCACCTGGCCGGCCTTGACGCGATCGTACGCGCGCGCGATGTCCTGCAGCGGATAGGTCTCGGTCACGACGCGGACCTTGCCCTTGGCCACCCAGTCGAGCGCCTCGTAGAGGTGATCGGGATCGTTCTGCGTGGAGCCGAGGACCGTCCCGCGCACCCACATGATCGAGGTCGGGATGCTGAACGATTGCCCTCCCACTCCCATCAGGACCACGCGGCCTTCCGGGCGAAGGGCCTGGATGACGTCGGTTACGGCATCGTTGGAGTTGCTGGTGGCGAGGATCACGTCTGCGCCCCCGGCCTTGGCGAGCCCGGCACCGTCGGAGACGACCTCGTCGGCGCCCAGCTCGCGCAGCATCTTCTCTTTGTCCCTCGAGTGCGTGACCGCGATCGTGTGGAAGCCGGCGGCCTTCGCGTACTGGAGGGCGAGGTGACCCAGCCCGCCGATGCCGACGACGGCGATCCTTTCGTGCGGCTTGGGCTCGGCGATCCGGAAGCCGCTGTACACCGTGTAGCCCGCGCAGAAGACGGGGGCCGCCTGCTCGTACGAGATCGCGTCGGGAAGGAGGACCGTGGCGTCCGCGCGCGCCAGCATGTACTCCGCGTGACTGCCTGGCCTACCGATGCCCGTGGCCACCATGTTCGGGCAGAAGAAGCGCTTGCCGCGCAGGCACCACTCGCAGCGGCCGCAGCTGTCCTGGAACCAGGCCACTCCGACGCGGTCGCCGACCTTGCGCTTGGTGACGCCTGCGGCCACGGCCACGATGTCGCCGACCGGCTCGTGGCCGAGGGTGCGCGGGAACTGCGCCGGGATGTGGCCCTCGGCGATGTGCACGTCGGTGTAGCACAGACCGCTGGCCTGGATGCGGATGAGGACATCGCCCGGGCCGGGCTCGGGCGTCGGGACTTCCTGTACGCTCCACTTTCCGTTGACGGCGGGCACGACAGCGGCTTTCATACGACCTCCGGAAACGCCCCCTGGACGATCCTTAATATATGCGCCTATTCGAGGGAAGCGGCCTCCACGTTCCAGCCGCCGACCTCGACGACGGGCTGCTTCCCCTGCAGGCTCGGGGCCTCGTAGCGCACCGTGAGCGTGCGCTCCTCGCCCGGCAGGAGCGAGACGTAGTTGTCGTCCCAGAAGACGGGCGTCAGGTCTTCGCCGCCCTTCCCCTGCGTGAGGCGCAGCCGCACCATGAAGGCGAGGGCGGTCGCCGGGTTGCGCAGGGTCACGCGGACCGCGTCCGCATTCTTGACGACCGTGGCGGCGAGCTTGACCCTCGGCAGCCTGGCGAGCCCCGTGAGGTCCGCGAACGCCGACTGCGGCGTGTACGCCGTGCCCTTCGTCTTCTCCCAGTCCAGCACGTCCGGCTTCGTGGAGAGCCAGTAGAAATTGTCGCTCAGGAGCCGCGACGCGTCGCGGAGCTGCAGGCGCAGGAAGTAGGTGGTGGGCAGCGTGTCCGCCGCCGGCAGCTCGAGGACCTTCGTGCTGCTGTCCGGCGCCGCGTCCAGCCGCGCCTCGCGGGAGGCGATCTGACGGGCGTCGAGGTCGTAGAGCCGCGCCGTGGCCCGCAGGCCGGTGAGGGCCTGGGGCAGGCCGTTGACGACGGAGACGGAGTGGTCGTCGTACGAGTACTGGACGTGCGCCGGCTCGTGGGCTTTCTTGGTGCCGAAGTAGCCTCCGGCGGGCACCAGGTAGTAGTCGTAGAGGTGCCAGATCAGCGACGGCCACGCGTTGTTGAGCATCCACTGCACGACCCCGGTCGAGACGAACTTGTTGCGCGAGTAGGCCTCGAACATCGCGCGCTGTCCTTCGTAGGCCATGGCTTCGGACTTGCGCAGGAAGTCCTCCAGGTTCTCGGCCGGGCCGTAGCGGGCGTCGAGCGCGTTCGTGAAGAGGTCGATCCTCTGGAACCGGCTGCCCCCCGCGTGATAGCTCCACTGCTCGTCCATCGGCCAGAGGTGGTCCGCGGGAAGGAAGCGCTTCAAGCTCTCGAGCGGAGGAATGGCGGGGCCCGGGCCGGTCTCGGTGTTGAACCCGTGGGCGCCGCCCAGCTTCTTGTCCACCAGCCAGTAGTTCGGGGGGACGTAGTCGTAGGGTCCGGTCATCTTCACGCCCGACGGTCCGGTGAGCGTCGTCGGCTCGGCGGAGGCCGACGAGAACGAGGGGTTCGGCCACTCCAGGTCCTTCAGGATCTTCAGGTACATCGCCTCCACGTCGGGAGGCGGGGGACCGTCGCTCCCGTAGAGCCAGGCGATCACGCTGGGATGGCTGCGCAGCCGCCGGACCTGGTCGGCGAGCGAAGCGCCCGCGACCTCGTGCGTCTCCGGCGTCCACTGCTTCCAGTGCTCCCACATGTCGCAGCAGCACCAGCCGGGCATGACGAGGAGGCCCATGCGGTCCGCGAGGTCGAAGAGCTCGTCGTGCTCGAGCTTGCCCTCGAGACGGATGGTGTTGAGGCCGAGGTCGCGGGTGTAGCGCAGCTCGTTCTCCAGCCGCTCCGGAGAGAAGCGCAGGAGGATGTCCGACGACCAGCCGCCGCCGCGGACGAGGACCTTCCGGCCGTTGATCCGGTAGAGCCGTGCTCCGATCTCGTTTGGCTCGGCGACCACCTCGCGCACGCCGAACCGGATCGTGGCGGAGTCGGAGACCCGTCCGTCCGTCTCGAACGCGAAGGTCGCGGCGTAGAGCTCGGGCGATCCCATGTCGTAAGGCCACCACAGCCGGGGATGGGCGAGCTGCAGCTCGGGAGCGGATTCGCCGTCGATCCTCACGGTCTTCGTTTCCGAAGGACCGACCTCGACCGGCCGGAGGAGCTTCTTGCCCTCGATCTCGACCCGGAGCGTTCCCTTCACCGTCCGGGCGGCGGCGTTGACGAGGTCCACGCGGATGCCGAGCGCGGCCGACGAGCGCTGCGCGTCCAGCTTCGAAACGACGAAGGGATGGCGCACCGCGACCTCGCCGGTCCCGCGGAGCGAGACGCCCTTCCACAGCCCCATGCTCTTGTCCGGCGGCGACGGGTTCCAATCGACCCAGGTCAAGGCCAGGACCTTCTCGGTGGGCGCGGCCACCTCGACCGCAAGGGCGTTCGGCCTGCCGGTGCGGACGCGGGGCGTGACGTCGAACTCGAAGATGCGGAACGTGCCCTTGACGTCGTTGGCGTCGGCGAGCTTCTCGCCGTTCAGCCAGACGTTCGCCCGGTAGTTGATGCCGTCGAAGCGCAGCCACCACGTCCGGCCTCTCGCGGCGTCGGGAAGGCGGAACTCCGTGCGATACCACCAGGGGCACGCGAAGGGGCTGTCGGCGGGCATCGGCAGGTTCGAGAAGTTGCGCCCGATGGGGTAGGCCATGCCCGGCAGCGAGCGGAAGTTCATCCCGACGAGCGGATCCGGATAGGTCTTGTCGGCGACGAGGGCGCCCACGACCGTCGAGGGCACCTCGGTTGCGTGCCAGCCGGACGTCGCAAAGCCCGCGGTAGAGATCTCGGCGCCGGTAGCTTTCACCTCGCACGACGATTGGAGGGACCAACCCTGGCGGAGGGACAGCTGTCTCTTATACACATCTCCGAGCCCACGAG
>JBKPBQ010000562.1:0-8257 GCA_046726955.1 Acidobacteriota bacterium | reverse complement strand
GCGGAGCACGGCCAGCCCCTCTTGCTGGAGCGCCTTGGCCGCCCGGAACACGACCTTGAAGTGCATCACGCCCCCCTGCAGGGGATGGGCGTGGCAGACGACCGCCGCCGCCAGCGGCGCCGCGTCCGGCTGCATCAGTATCGATTCGAGCCGTCCCGCGGGCCCCGCGAGGTCGAACGACTCGTTCTGGCCCACGCTCCGATTCTAGCGGCCTTCCTTCGGCTGCAAGCGGCGGTCCAGGAAGTCGGCGGTGGCCGTGTAGGTGCGGAGCCAGGTCGCGTAGCGGAGGAGGTCGTGCACCTCGTCCGGGAAGACGAGCTGCTCGAAAGCGACGCCCTGCTTCCGGAGCGCGTCCGCGAGCGTGACGCTCTCGCTGAACGGAACGTTGCGGTCGTCGTCCCCGTGGACGAGCAGCACCGGCGAGCGCCAGGTCTTGACGCTCGCCATCGGCGAGGACTCGAAGGCCCGCCGCGCGACGTCCCGGTCCTTCTCCGGGTCGTACGTCGGCGCGAAGTTCTTGATGACGACGTTCCAGTCGTGGACACCGTGCACGTCCACCCCCGCGGCGAAGAGGTCCGAGGCGCGGGCGAGGCCGAGCGCGGTGAGGTACCCGCCGTACGAGCCGCCCCAGAGGCCGATCCTTCGGGGATCGACGTCTGGGCGCGACCGGAGGTAGAGCCCGGCGCCTAGCACGTCCGCGAACTCGCTCGCTCCGTGCGCGCCGTAGTCCACGGCCTCGCGGAACTCCATCCCGTAGCCGATGCCGCTCCTGTAGTTGACCGAGAGCACGACGTAGCCGCGGCGCGCCAGGTACTGATTGAGCGCGTACGCGTTGTGGTAGTAGTCCATGTAGTGGAAGCCGAGCAGCATCTGCCTCCGCGAGCCGCCGTGGAAGAAGACGACGGCGGGCCGCCGCTCGTTGGGCTTGAGGTCGGCGGGCTTGAAGAGCTGGGCGTGGATGGGGGTGCCGTCGGTGGCGGTGACGGTCACTGCTTCGGGCTCGACGAGCGCTTTCTCCGGGAACGCGGGCGGGATCGAGCCGGGCGCGAGCTCGCGACCGGCGGGCTCATCGCCGACCTTGACCGCGGGATGGGCGGGACGGCGCGACGAGGAGCGCAGGAAGGCGAGCGCACCGTCCGCGAGCGTCACCGGCCCCCACTGGATGCCCTGGCCCGTCGTGATTGCGGCGGGACGGCCGCCGGCCGCGGGCACGGCCCAGATGTGCCGCCGGTCCACGTCCCCTTCGTTTGAATTGAAGACGACGGTGGTGCGACGGGGCGAGAGCGAGACGTACTCGACCTCGAAGGCGCCGCTCGTGAGGGCGGTCGGGGCGCCGCCGGCCGCGGCGACGGAGTAGAGCTGGAGCCAGCCCGTCTTCTCCCAGGGGAAGACGATGCGGTCGCCGGCGGCCCAGAGGAGCTGGCCGTCCGCCACCATCTCCCGGAACGCGCTGCCCTTTCCAGGATCGGCGCGAAAGACCTCCCGGCCCTCACCGGTGGCGGCGTCGGCAACGCGGATCGACCACGGCTCGGCGGTGCGCCGCGGGCCGAACGTGAAGAGGTCCTGGGACGAAGCGATGCGCCGGAAGGCGAGGCGGCCTCCGTCCGGAGAGAATGCGGGCTCCCCGTCGCGGTCGACGCTCGGATCCATCCAGCGGATCGCCTTCGTGTCGAAGTCGAAAACACCCACGAAGGCGTGATCCTTGCGGTCGCTGACGAACGCGAGTCGCTTGCCGTCGGGCGAGAAGACGAGCGAGCCGAGGTCGCCCCGGGCCGCGAAGAGCGGCTCCGGCTTCGCGTCCGCGGCGAGCGAGATCGATTGCACCGCGCCCTTGACCAGGAAGACGACGCGCGGCTCCGTGGGCGAAGGCACCGGCGAGCGGCCCTCGGCGAGACGGCGCGGCGTTCCGCCCACCGCGGAGACGAGATGGATCGCCGACTCCGGAGGCGTCGCGCGGCTCGTGGGATTGGGCAGCTCGCCCTTGGCGTTGGGCGCGCCGCCGCGAGCGAATACCAGGAACTCGCCGTCGGCGGTGAAGGCGAGATCGGTCGTCTCCTCGCCGTCGTCCGCGGTGTACGTGGTGAGGGTCCGGCCCTTGTACTCCGGGCCCTCCGCCATCCAGACGTTGCGCACGCCGCGCTCGTTGAAGACCCACGCCACCCGCGGCTTGGTGCGGGCGGCGGCGAGCGCCGAGGGGAAGGGCGCGCTCAGCACGTCCTCGATCGTGAACGGAGCCGCGGTCTGCCCGAAGGCGGCGGCCGCCGGCACCACGACCAGGCCGCCCAGGACCGCGTGGCCGAGCAACGCCGGAACAAAGCGCATCGAAGGACCTCCGGGATGGCGGAGTGACGGCGGATTCTACTGCGGAGGGGCTCCGATGAGCGGTGATACTCTGGGCGCCGCTTCCGCAGGAGAGGTGCCCCGCATGACGAAGGCCGCTTCCCTCGCGCTCGGACTGCTCGCGCTCGGCGTCGTGTCCGCGGATCTCGCCCGGTCGGACTCGACCCGCGCCCCCTACCTCGATCCCGAGCTTCCGTTCGAGCGGCGCGCCGAGGACCTCGTCTCGCGCATGACGGTCGAGGAGAGGATCTCGCAGCTCACGAACGACGCGGCCGCCATCCCCCGCCTCGGGGTAACCGCCTACGAGTGGTGGAACGAGTGCCTGCACGGTGTCGCGCGCGCGGGCGCGGCCACCGTCTTCCCCCAGGCGATCGGGATGGCGGCGTCGTTCGACGTGCCGCTGCTGAAGGAGGTCGCCTCCGTCATCGGCGACGAGGGGCGGGCCAAGCACCACGAGTTCGCGGCGCGCGGGCAGAGGGGCCGCTACCAGGGCCTGACGTTCTGGTCGCCGAACATCAACATCTTCCGCGACCCGCGCTGGGGCCGCGGCCAGGAGACCTACGGCGAGGACCCCTTCCTCACCGCGCGGATGGGCGTCGCCTTCGTCCAGGGGCTGCAGGGGGACGACCCGCGCTACTTCAAGACGATTGCCACCGCGAAGCACTTCGCGGTGCACAGCGGCCCCGAGCCGGAGCGGCACACCTTCGACGTGCACCCGAGCGAGCGCGACCTCTACGAGACGTACCTGCCCGCCTTCCAGGCTCTCGTCCAGGAAGGCAAGGCGTACTCGGTGATGGGCGCCTACAACCGCATCAACGGCGAGTCGGGCTCGGCGAGCCAGCGGCTGCTCCAGGACGTCCTGCGCAAGGACTGGGGATTCCAGGGCTACGTCGTCTCCGACTGCGGCGCCATCGACGACGTCTACAAGAACCACAAGATCGTGGCGACACCCGAGGAGGCCGCGGCGCTGGGCGTGCGCAAGGGCTGCGACCTCGAGTGCGGCGCGACCTACAAGTCGCTCGGAGCGGCGCTCGCCAAGGGGCTGCTCAACGAGAGCGACATCGACGTGGCGGTGAAGCGCCTCATGCTCGCCCGCCTGAAGCTCGGGATGTTCGATCCGCCGGAGCGCGTGCGTTACGCGAGGACGCCGTACCGCGTCAACGAAGCCCCCGAGCACGGCCGCCTCTCCCGGCGCATGGCCCAGGAGTCGATGGTCCTCCTGAAGAACGACGGCGTCCTGCCCCTGTCGAAGAGCCTGAAGACGCTCGCGGTCGTCGGCCCCAACGCGGACGAGCTCATGACGCTGCTCGGCAACTACTACGGCACGCCGTCGAAGCCGGTGACGGCGCTCGCGGGGATCCGGGAGGCCGTCTCGCCCGGCACGAAGGTGATCTACGCGCGCGGCTCCGAGCTCGTCGAAGGCCGTCAGGATCCTCGTGCCGCGCCCCTCGTGGACACGGCGTACCTGCGCCCGTCCGCCGGCTCGTCCGAGCACGGCTTGAAGGGCGAGTACTTCAAGAACCGCGACCTGCAGGGTTCGCCCGCCCTCACGCGCGTCGACCCGAGAGTGGACTTCCGCTGGTATCGCGGGTCGCCCACGAGCGAGGGCGTCGCGCGAGGCGAGATCCCTCCGGAGCAGGCGCTCCCCAACGACGACTTCTCGGTGCGCTGGACAGGCCAGCTCACGCCTCCCGCTTCGGGCACGTACGAGATCGTGGCCACGGGCGACGACGGCTTCCGTGTCTTCCTCGACGGCAAGCTCGTGGTCGAGGACTGGACTGTCCACCCGCGGGCGCTCGCCAAGAGCGCCCCGGTCGCCCTCGAGGCGGGAAAGTGGTACGACCTGCGCGTCGAGTACTTCGAGAGCATCCGCGACGCGGAGATCCGGCTCGGCTGGCGCCTGCCGGGGGCGAAGGAGCTCTTCGAGGAGGCGCTCGACGCCGCGAAGGCGGCGGATGCCGTCGTGTTCGTGGGCGGTCTCACCGGCGACGTGGAGGGCGAGGAGATGTCGGTTTCGTATCCGGGGTTCGCAGGAGGAGACCGGACGGACCTCGCTCTTCCCGCGCCGCAGGAGAAGCTCCTTCACGCGCTGCAGGCGACCGGCAAGCCCATCGTCCTCGTGCTCATGACGGGCTCGGCCCTCTCCGTCGAATGGGAGCAGAAGAACCTGCCCGCCATCCTACTTGCCTGGTATCCCGGCCAGGAGGGAGGAAGGGCCATCGCGGACGTCCTCTTCGGCGACGTGAACCCCGCGGGCCGTCTGCCCGTGACGTTCTACAACTCCGTATCCGATCTGCCTCCCTTCGCCGACTACGACATGAAGGGCCGGACGTACCGATATTTCCAGGGCGATCCTCTCTACCCGTTCGGCCACGGTCTCTCCTACACGCGCTTCGAGTACTCGGGCCTCCGCATCGACCGCGACCGGGTCGCGGCCGGCGATCCGCTCACGGTCTCGGTGAAGGTCAAGAACGCGGGCCAGCGCGCGGGCGACGAGGTCGTGCAGCTCTACGTCCGTCACGCCGAGCCGAAGCTGCGGCAGGCCGTGAAGTCGCTCCGCGGCTTCGAGCGCGTGCGGCTCGCCGCGGGCGAGGAGCGCGCGGTGACGTTCCGCCTCGTCCCCTCGAAGGACTTCGCGCACTACGACGTGACAAAGCGCAGCTACGCGGTCGAGCCCGGCCCCTACGAGGTCCAGGTCGGCGGCTCCAGCAAGGACATCCGCCTCACGGGCGCCCTCCGAGTGGACTGAGGGCCGCGATAGAATCGCCCTCTCGATGCTCTTCGGCGTCCTGACGGCTCTCCTCGCCGCCGCGGTCCAGGCTCCTCCGAGCCCTGCTCCCGCCCAGGAGAAGCCCGCGCCTCCGATCCCCGGAGTGGGCGTCACCACGGAGCTGCTGGAGCTGGACGTCGTGGTGACCGGCAAGGACGGCAAGCCTCTGCGGGACCTGAACGCCGAGGACTTCCAGGTGGTGGAGGACGGGCAGGTCCAGCCCATCACGCACTTCGCGCGCGGGTTTGGACCGGTCGTGAAGTCGGCGGCGCGGCCGTCCTCGGGACCCGCGCCCTTCCCCGACGAAGCGATGCCGCGCGGCCGCTACCTCGTCCTCGCCGTCGACGACTACCACATCCAGCCCAGCGAGCTCGCCACGGTCAAGGCCAGCCTCAACAAGTTCGTGGACAGCCAGATCGGTCCCGACGACCAGGTGGCGGTGGTGGCGACGAGCGGGAGCCTGGGCGCGCTCCAGCAGTTCACCACCGACCGCGCGGTCCTGCGTCGGGCCATCGACCAGCTGCGCGCGCACGACCGGTCGTTCCGGCCCGCGCTCGACGTCCCGCGCCTCACCGACTACCAGGCGCAGCTCATCGAGCAGGGGGACGCCGAGGCGCTCGACCTCGCGGTGCAGGAGATCATGGCCACGGAGCCCGCAACCCGGCAGACCATCAACAACCAGATGCGGCTCGAGCAACAGGTAAAGACCATGGCCCGGCAGATCGTCCTCTCCACCGCTCATGTCACGACGCTCACTCTGCAGTCCCTGGAGCGCGTCGTGCGCACCATGCTTCCCCTCCGGGGGCGCAAGGTCGTCGCCTTCTTCTCGAGCGGCTTCTTCCTCGGCACCACCCGGGAGTCGACGCGCCGCGACCTCCAGGTCATCGCGGACGCGGCCATGCGCTCCGGCGTCGTCGTGTACACGATGGACGCGCGCGGGCTCGTGGCCGTTTCCGCGATCGGCGACGCGAGCGTGGGCGGGGGCTACAACATCACCACGAACCCCGGGGCGCGCGAGCGGATGGAGCTGCGGGCGGTGGACGCGGGGCGCGACGGGCTGAACGCCCTCGCCGAGGACACCGGAGGCCTCGCGCTCTTCGATCGGAACGACCTCGGCGTCGCGCTCGACACCGTCCTCGAGGACAGCGCGACGTACTACCGGCTGGGCTACGAGCCGGTGAAATCTCCGCGCCAGGGAGACTTTCGCAAGATCGAGGTCCGCGTGCCGTCGCGCTCGGGACTGAAGGTGCGCACGGCCACCGGCTACTTCGGCCAGGCCACCGCCTCCGCGACCGCCGTGGCCGCGGCCTCGCTGCAGACGCCGGCCGCCCAGGAGGAGAACGCGGCGGCCCTGCTCCGCACCGCCCTCGACTCGTCGGTTCCGCTGCGGAGCCTGCCCCTCGAGCTCTCCGCGGACTTCCTGGGCACGAGCACGGGCGACGTGGTGGTGGCGACGATCGCCGTGGACGCGTCGCGGCTGCTCTTCCGGCCCACGTCGGACGGCCGCGAGGCCGCGGCCTTCGACCTCGTGGGCGTCGTGCTGGACGACAAGTCGATCTCGGTCGGCCAGTTCAGCGACCGCGTCGAGCTGAGCCTCGCCCCGGACGCGAAGGAAAAGGCGATCCGCAACGGCATCACGTACCGAAAGAGCATCGCCGTGCGTCCGGGCTTCCTGCAGGCGCGGGTGGCTGCGCGCGACGACGGCAACGGGTTCCTGGGCAGCGCGTCCCAGTGGGTGGAGGTCCCGGACCGCGCGCGGAAGCGCCTCGCCCTGAGCAGCATCGTCGTGCTCGCCGACGGCGAGGACGTGGGCTCCGTGCCCGCCGCGGACGCCCGGGGCACGATCTCTTTCGAGAAGGCCACGCGCGGCGACGTGGCGCGGAGCTTCCCGCGCACCGCACACCTCGACTACGCGCTCCTCGCCTACGACCGGCCCAAGGCGGCAGCGGGGGCGGCCCCGAGCCTCACCGTGGAGAGGGAGCTCCTCTCCGGCACCACGTCGCTCGTGCGCTCCCCGCCCGCCCCGGTGGGGCCGGCGGACAGCCCCGCGGGCGGCGTGCAGGCGATAACCGGGCGGTTGCGCCTCGACGCGTTCAAGCCGGGGGAGTACGAGCTCAAGCTCGTGGTGACGGACACGCAGGCCAAGGCCACGGAGACCCGAAGCCTGAAGTTCCGCGTGGAATAGACAGCGTGGCCAAGGGAAGGCTCGAAGCCTTCAGCGACGGCGTCATCGCGATCATCATCACGATCATGGTGCTCGAGCTGCGGGCGCCCCACGAGGGCTCCCCGGAGGCCCTGCGGCCGCTCGTCCCCGCGTTCTTGAGCTACGTCTTGAGCTTCGTCTTCGTGGGGATCTACTGGAACAACCACCACCACCTGCTCCAGGCGACCCGCCGCGTCAACGGCAGCATCCTCTGGGCCAACCTCCACCTGCTGTTCTGGCTCTCGCTCTTTCCCTTCGTCACGAGCTGGCTCGGCGACAGCAACTTCGCGCCCTGGCCGGTAGCGGCGTACGGCGGTGTCATGCTCTTTGCGGGAGTCGCCTACTACATCCTGTCGCGCGTGCTCGTCCACCATCACGGCAAGGACTCGGAGCTCGCGGCGGCGGTGGGCACGGACCGCAAAGGCGAAATCTCGCTCGTGATCTACGCGGTGGCGATCGCCGTTTCGTTCAAGAGCCCGCCGGTCGCCTGCGCGCTGTACGTGCTGGTCGCGGTGATCTGGCTGATCCCGGACCGCCGCATCGAGGCGGTGCTCTCCGGCCGGACGTCATGACTGCGGAAGCGGAAATCCAGGCGATGGTCGATCGCGAGACCGCGGCCTGGGACCGGCAGGATGCGGAGGCCCTGGTGGAGCTCTTCCATCCCGACATGGTCTGGCCGTGGCCTCCGGACGCCGAGTCCCACGATCCGATCACCTGGGTGTTCCCGCAGGGACGCTTCGATCGCGAGCGGTGGAGGACGGGCTGGGAAGATCTCTTCCGCAACCACGCGCTCGTGCACAACCGGCGGCGCACCGTACGCGTCGTCGTGTCCGCTGAGGGCGACGGCGGCTTCGCGGTGGTGGACGTCGACACGCTGTGGAGGCGGCGTTCCGACGGACAGGACTTCCACTGGAAGGGGCGGGCCTGCAAGGGCTACACGAAAG
>JBKPBQ010000561.1:0-20908 GCA_046726955.1 Acidobacteriota bacterium | reverse complement strand
TCGTAGGGGACCTTCACGAAGCCCGGCGTGAACGGCCCGAAGCGGGAGTAGCTCTCGGGGTCGGTGCTCGCGGAGACGATCGCGATCGTCCGGCCGTGGAAGTTTCCCTCGCAGACGACGACCTTGGCCTCGTTCGGCGGGATCGCCTTCTTGTCGTAGCCCCAGCGCCGCGACAGCTTGAGCGCGGTCTCCACCGCCTCGGCGCCCGAGTTCATGGGCAGGACCTTGTCGTAGCCGAAGAGGCGCGTCGCGTACTCCTCGAAGGGACCGAGGCGGTCGTTGTAGAAGGCGCGGCTCGTGAGGGTGAGCCGTGCCGCCTGGTCCTGCATCGCGGCCACGAGACGCGGGTGGCAGTGGCCCTGGTTCACGGCCGAGTAGGCCGAGAGGAAGTCGAAGTAGCGCCGGCCCTCGACGTCCCACACGAAGACGCCCGCGCCGCGCGACAGCACGACGGGAAGGGGCCGGTAGTTGTGGGCGCCGTGGCGGTCTTCCAGCTCCATCAGCTCGCTGGCGCTCGCCGGGCGGTCGGTGCGTACGCGCAGGGTGGTCATGGACTCCTCCCCGACCGCGGAGGAACGTGCAACGCCAGTGCCTGCGTTGTCGGCCCTTCTGCGCGGCCCTCTCCACCCCCGATCGCGCAACCAACGCGCGCGCTGTCGGCGGACGCGAAGGAACTTCCGGGGCGGCCGCGCGAGACCCGCGTCTGCCCGCGTGATTCGTGCCGGGTCGTTTGGCACGGAACGTGTGTCCCCGGGAGGGCAGATCGCGACGCGGAGGAGCACCATGCCCGAGAAATCGCCGGCGTCCCCTGGGCCGCGCCCGCGGGCCCTGCGGACACGCTCCCGCCGCGCGGCCCGCCCCGCCCTCCGGACGGCCGCGGCCGGTCCTCGAGAGCCCGGTCTCTTCTCGGACCGCGCCCTCCTGCTGGGGACGGAGAGTGCCTTCAAGATCGGTCCCCTGATCAGGGCCGTGGAGGAGCAGGGGACGCGCGTCATCCGCTGCAACCTCGGAGAGCCGGACTTCCCGCTGCCCGCCCACATCCGCGACGAGGTGAAGTGGCAGCTCGACAACGATCTCACGCACTACTGCGACCCCCAGGGGCTGCGCTCGCTGCGCGCGGCGATCGCCGCCGACGTGGGGGCGCGGCGCGGGCTCGCGATCGACCCCGACCGACGCTCCTTCGGCTCGATCGGGGCCGAGGGGCGCCATTACCTCCGCATCTCGTTCGCAACGGCGCTTTCCGACCTGCGGGAAGCGCTCACCCGAATCGAAGCGGCAGCCACCGACCGGGAGGGCTTCCGCGCGTTCGCCGAGGAGACAGCCCGCCTCGGCTGACAAGGAGACGACGATGAGCACACGAGCGACCCTGGCCAACGACTTCCTCGCCCGCAAGCGCCTCGCGGTCGTAGGCGTCTCGCGCGATCCGCGCGACTTCAGCCGCGGCCTCTTCCGCGAGATGCTCCGGCGCGGCTACGACCTCGTTCCCGTGAACCCCGCCGGGGGCACGATCGAGGGACTGACCTGCGCCCGCCGTGTCCAGGACATCGCGCCGCCCGTGGACGGTGCGCTCGTCATGACCCGCCCCGCGCAGACCGAGGACGTCGTGCGCGACTGCGCGGCGGCAGGCGTCGGGAGGGTATGGCTCCACCGCGGGGTGGGCCCCGGCGCGGTGAGCGAAGCCGCCGTCGCCTTCTGCCGTGAGAAAGGCATCTCCGTGGTGGAAGGCGAGTGCCCCTTCATGTTCCTTCCGGGCTGCGGATTCGTCCACCGCGCGCACGGGTTCCTGAGACGGCTGACGGGCGGAGGACGTCCGCATCACGCAGCCGCCGCGCACTAGGCGAGGTCGCGGGCTCTTCGCTCGTCTCGGGAGTCGCGATTCAGCCCGCGAGCGAGCTCTCGGCCGAGGGTCCGAGCGCCGAGCGGCGGGCTTCCACGTACCGGCGGATCGCGCGGTACTGTCCGTCCGCGTCGAGTCCGGCCTCGGCGAGCACGGCCGCCCCTTCGCCGCTGCCGAGGTAGTGGCCGCCCCGGTAGGGGTGGAGCGTCTGGTCCCGCCCGAACGTCGAGCAGATCCAGCGCTCCATGGTGGGCAGCGTGAAGCCCGTGATCCCCATCGCCTCGCGTGCGCGCTCCTCGGGATAGATCCGCTGCCGCCGCTCCTCGGGAAGCAGGTCGAAGAGCTCCGCGCTCGCGACGTAGTAGACCCAGAGGCCGATGCCTTCGCGCTCGAGCCGCGGCAGCACCTCCTCCACGAACGTGTAGGTCACGGCACTCTCCTGCAGGACCACCGTGCCGTCGACGTGACCGTGGGGCCGGCGCAGGAGGTAGAGGCCGGTCGCCGCCGCCTCTGGTGGCGCGAGGCCGCGCGACGCCCGGTCGAGGACGCGCTCGCTCGGCCGCGTGACGAAAGGCACGAGGACCGCGGGATGGCCGGATAGGGCCGAGGCCAGGAGCGGCCAGACCTCCTGGGGGTCCCAGGGTGTGAGCGTGATCGCCACCGCCGGGGGGAAGTTCCCCTGGAGGAGCTGCAGCGCCTGGGGGTCGGCGTGGGTGGGGCCGTCTTCGCCTGTCTTCAGCCCGGCGTGGGCCGCGACCAGGATCATCGTCCGATAGAGATCGCCCGAGACGCTCGCTCGCGCCTGTGCTCCAATGCCGTGCAAGCGCGCCGCCACGTGGCCGAGCGGGACGATGAAGGCGCCGTACGACGATCCGACGCCGATGTGGCGGCCGAAGCTCGACACGCCGGAAAGGACACCCGCGATCGCGTCCTCGCAGATCCCTCCGACGGAGAGGATCCGGGATGCCGGGGCCGACGCGGCGTTCCAGTAGCCGTCAGGAAAGCCCGCGGCTGCGGCCACGAGGCTCGTCGATCCGAGGAGGTCGGCCGCGGCCAACAGCATCGCCCCTCCGGACGCCCGGTTCAGGTGGCCGAGC
Organism: Acidobacteriota bacterium; assembly: GCA_046726955.1. GTDB lineage: Bacteria > Acidobacteriota > Vicinamibacteria > Fen-336 > Fen-336 > CAVPGH01. The sequence goes on along the minus strand of JBKPBQ010000561.1, from coordinate 17,974 downwards.
GCACGGCCCAGCTCCTGGCGAAGCGTCGTGACCGTGCCCGGGGTGAGGCGGAGCTGGTCCGGTATCGCCGCGCCGGCGGAGAGCTCGTAGATCACCTCCACTCTCGGCGCCCGCGGCGTGGGAGCGCGGTGGCGGCCGTCGAGGCGCTCGCGGGCCGCGACGAGTCGCTTCGCGAGGATCTCGACCTCTGCGCGCCCCTCCTCCAGCCCGTCCCGGACGAGCGACAGAGCTTCCCAGAAGCACTGCTCCATGACGGTGCGTCCGTCCGCAGGACTATCGCAGCGCCGGCGTCCTTCTTCGCACCGCGGCAGCGCGGATGCCGTCCGGCTGTCTCCACCGAGCGCCTCGTAGAATCCCGCGGAGCAGAGCTTGTGGCCCGCGCCGTGGGACGCGCGCCCCTGGACGCCGTAGCGCCAGCCCTTGACCGTGCGGTAGACGATCGCTGTCGGCTGCCCGGTTCGGAAGGCCGCGGCCGCGCGCTGGGCCGCGATCACCTGGTCGAAGTCCATCCCGTCCGCCACGACCACCACGTTCCAGTCGTGCAGGTGGAAGAGCTCGGCCGGCGTCCACTGCACGTAGTCGCCCGGGCGGTCTCCGTCGCGGCAGACGCGGTCGCTGTCGATCGAGGCCTGGTTCCAGTCGACGTGGACCAAGACGTTGTCGAGCGAGGCCGTGCCGGCGGCGGCGAGCGCCTCGGACACGCGGCCCGGAGTCAGCCCTCCCTCGCCCTCCAGCACGTGGACGCGCGGCGCGTCCTCGCCGTAGTAGTCGCGCGCGGCCAGCGCGTAGCCGATCGCGCTCGCGACGCCGACGCCCGAAGCCCCGGTCGCCATCGCCACGAAAGGTGTCGCCGGCGTGGGGTGGCCGTCGAGCGCCTTTGCGCGCGTCTCGCGGAAGAGCGGGGTGTGCGTGACGGGATTGCGGCGAAAGCCGAGCAGGTCCTCGAGCCGGAGTCGCCGACGGTCGTCCGGCAGGATCTCCGGAGCCGCGAGGCGTGCGATCTCGTCGCGCAGCGCCCACATCGAGTACAGGCCCATCGCCTTGTGGCCGGCCGCGTAGCAGACGAGGTCGGCGTCCTCGCGCTCGGGGCGCGCGAAATCGTAGTCGAGGGCGTCGAAGAGGAGGCTCGCGACGATGCGTCCGGAGGAGATGGACCCGCCGGGGTGGCCGGAGGTCGGAACGTAGTTATAGAGGATGGCGCAGAGCGACCGGTACAGCGAGTCGAGGAACGTGAAGGCCTCGTGGTCCTCCCGGGAGAGGCCGGGGCTCGGGGAAGCCGAGGCGCCGATCTCGGCGTAGGCTCCGCGCCGCGCTCCCCATGAGAAGGCCAAGACAGGCTCCCTTTCGAGCCTGCCCATGCACGACCCGAGCCAAGCCTGGCGAGCTCAGATCAGTGCCTTTGCCGCGGAATTCCGGCAATTCGCGGCGGGGGCGTGGCGCGGTGCCGGAAAAGCCTTCGCGTTCGTCAATGCGACGAGAACGAACGATGCGTTCGGAATGAATCGATTGATCCATCCCGTCAGCGGCATGGCCGCCTTCACGAGCTTCGTTCTGAGCCAGCGGCGCTAGCAGCAGTCAGGGCAGGACGACATGCTCGATCGCGTCGAGCAGGTACGCGATCTGCTTGGCGTCGGGCGTCGTCCAGCGATAGGTCCGCGGCCCGGTCTTCTCGAGCTTCCAGTCGAGGGCCAGACCGTCGACGCCGGTGACCATGTTCTCGGGGTACGTGGGCCGCAGCGAGAACTCGACGTGGTAGGGCTTCTCGAGCTTGAAGGGAGCGAACTCGCCCGCCTTCGCGCGCCGCACCGCGTCGCGGGCCCCCTCGCCGAGCATCTTCCGCACCACGGTCGGGCTCCACGTGATGGCGGCGGCGCTGCCGAGCGCGGTCTTGACCGTGACCGTGACCACCTTGTCTCCGAGGATTTCGCGGACCTCCTTCGCGAGCTCGTCGTCGCCGCTCACCATCGAGACGGCGACACCCTGCTCCCCGGCCACGAGCGCGTTGATCCCGACCTCGTTCAGGGCCTTGCCGTTCACGCGGAAGTCCGCGAACGCGTAGCAGTGCGCCATGACCCCCGGCTTTCCCCAGGACGCGTGCATGCCGAGCATCATCATCGTGGCGAACGTCGAGTCGATGCCCGTGCTCATGACCATCGGCCGCGGGTAGCCGCGAATCAGGATCGCCTCCTGGTCGAGCGACCACGGGAGGAGATTTGCGAAGCGATTGCCGCCGTGGCCTTCGTTCACCACAAACGACTGCGCTCCCGAAAGGCGCGCCCCCTTGATCGCCGCGTTCACCTCCTCGGTGAGCATCTCGCGGTAGTGGCCCCAGTAGTCCGGTCCCGTGCGGTCGGCATACGTCGGGCCTTCGTTCCCGGCGATGACCTCCTGGCTCTTGACCGCAGTGCCCATGCCTTCCATGTCCACGAGCACGTAGACGCGGTATCCGGGCTGGGACGGGATGGCCTTCTCCGCGCCGGGGAGCGGCTGTTGGGCGTGGACGGCGGCAGCCGCAAGGAGGAGGACTAGTGCGAGGACTAGCGCGGGGGCGAGCGCGAGAGTGCCTTTGTTGAGGTGCATGGGCCGGGAACTTACCCCTTCCGCACCGGCGCGGCCTTCTTCTCCGGTGCGGCGCGCTCGTCCACGACCCGCATCGCCTGGGCGTCCCATCGCAACGGCCGGCCCTCCCTCTGGCTCACGTTGCAGAGGAGGGCGGGACCGGCGGCGCGCAGGCCGAAGGACGCGTCCTCGACCGGCGCCTTTCGCGCCCTGACGCTCTCGACGAAGTTCGCGAAGTGGTGCTCGAGGTCGCTGTAGCCGACGGGCGGCCTCCACTTCTCCTCCGAGACGGGGCGCAGCTCGCGGCCGACCTCCGGGTATTTCGCGCGGTACTCCTTCAGGAACGCGTCCTGCGTGCCCTTGGGGAAGGTGTCGATCGTGTAGCCGGGCTCGCGCTCCAGCGTCCCGCGCGTCAGCGTGACGCCGTCCGAGCCGATGCTCAGGACGCCCTTCGGTCCCACGAAACGGAAGCCGGAGTTGTCGCCCCCGCCGTCCGCGAAGTTCACCTTGAGCAGGAGCGTGAACTCCGGATGCTGAGCCGTACGCGGGTAGTCGAAGAGGCCGAGCAGCACATCCGCGGCGTCGCGCCCGTCCTTCCAGTAGCGGAGGCCGCCCGTGGCGAGGATACGTGTGGGCCCGAGCGCTCCCGTCACCAGGTGCAGGCCGGAGAACAAATGGACGAACAGGTCGCCCGCGACACCCGTTCCGTAGTCGTCGTAGTTGCGCCAGCGGAAGAACCGGACCGCGTCGAAGGGGCGCTTCGGCGCCGGGCCGAGGAAACGCTCCCAGTCCAGGGTCTGCGGAGACGCGTCCGGAGGAATGGTGTACTGCCAGGCCCCGATCGACGAGTTGCGGTTCCACCACGCCTCCACGAGGTTCAGCTCGCCGATGGCACCGCCGCCGAGCAGCTCCTTCGCCTTCAGGTAGACGAGCGAGCTGACGCGCTGGCTGCCCACCTGCAGGAACCGCCCGGACTTCTTCTCCGCTTCGACGAGGCGCAGCCCCTCGTCCACGGAGTGCACCATCGGCTTCTCGACGTAGACGTCCTTGCCGGCCAGGAGCGCCTCGATCGCGATCGGCGCGTGCCAGTGGTCGGGGGTCGCAATGATCACCGCGTCCACGTCGGATCGAGCGAGCACTTCCTTGTAGTCCCGCGTGGTGGCCACTCCAGGACAGAAGGTCTCGCGCGCCCGGGCCAGACGGCCGTCGTAGAGGTCGGCCACGGCGACGAGCTCGACGCCCGGGGCCTTCAAGACGGCCTTCGTGTCCGACGTGCCCTGCCCGCCCAGGCCGATGGTCGCGATCCCGACGCGCTTCTCGCCCGAAGCGCCGCCGCACCCCTCGGACGGCTTCTCCTGCGCCTCGATCCGGCGGGCGGCTCCGGTCGCGGCGGCCGCGCCGCCCACCACCCTCAGGAACTCTCGCCGGCTCTTCTCCCCCTCGGCCATCGGGACCTCCTCCGGGCAGGCCGGAAAGTTATCACGCCCGACCGCTCGACCGGCGCCCGAAGAAGTGAGATGGTATCGCCGCGGTAGGCACGCGAGACCCCGGATGGAACGACACGGCCGCCCGGCCGCCCTCACCTTCATCTTCATTACGGTGCTCCTGGACATGCTGGCCCTGGGCATCGTGGTCCCCGTCCTGCCGAACCTCGTCCGCGGCTTCCTCCAGGGCGACACGGCGAAGGCGGCGGAGACGATCGGGCTCTTCACCACCGCCTGGGCGGCCATGCAGTTCCTGTTCTCGCCCGTCATCGGCCTCCTCTCCGACCGCTACGGGCGGCGGCGCGTGATCCTCCTCTCGAACTTCGGCCTCGGCCTCGACTACGTCGTCATGGCCGTCGCCCCCACCGTGGGCTGGCTCTTCATCGGCCGTATCTTCTCCGGCATCACGTCCGCCAGCGTCACCACCGCGTTCGCCTACATCAGCGACGTGACACCCGCCGAGAAGCGCGCACGCTCCTTCGGTCTCCTCGGAGCGGCTTTCGGCGTAGGCTTCGTCCTCGGCCCCGCGATCGGCGGGTGGCTCGGCGCCGAGAACCCCCGGCTCCCCTTCTGGTTCGCCGCGGGGTTGAGCCTGCTGAACGCGCTTTACGGCCTCTTCGTCCTGCCGGAGTCGCTGCCGGAGGAGCGCCGTCAAAAGAAGATCCTCTGGTGGAACGCCAACCCCGTGGGCGCGCTCGCGCTCCTGCGGTCGCGCTCCGCGCTCATCGGGCTCGCGACCGTGAACTTCCTCGGCTACGTCGCCCACGAGGTGTACGCGACCGTGTACGTGCTCTACGTGACGTATCGCTACCACTGGAGCCAGCGCACGGTCGGCAACTCGCTGGCCCTCGTGGGCATCTGCTCGATGATCGTATCCGGGGCCATCGTCGGTCCGGCGGTCAAGCGGATCGGCGAGCGGCGTACGCTCTTCGCTGGGCTCCTCCTCGGCGGCCTCGGCTTCGCGCTCTTCGGCTGGGCGCCGACGACCGCGGTGTTCCTGGCCGCCATCCCCATCAACTGCCTGTGGGGGCTCGCCGGGCCGGCCTCGCAGTCGATGATGACGCAGCAGGTGTCGCCGTCCGAGCAGGGCGAGCTGCAGGGCGCCATCGGCTCGGTGCGGAGCCTGGCCATGCTCTTCGGCCCCGGCCTCTTCGCGTTCACGTTCGCGACGTTCATCTCGGCGGGCCGGCCGGTGCCCTTCCCGGCCGCGCCGTGGTACCTCGCCGCGTTCCTCCTCCTGACCGCGACGGGCGTGGCCTGGGTCGTCGCCCCGAAGCGGGGCGCCCCCCTCGTCGTCGAGCCCAGCGCGGCGAACAAGCCGGCGTGACCGGGCTCCTGCGCAGCCTCCGCAGCTTCCTCGGCGTGCTCGCCGTCGGCGTTCTCTTCATGCTCGGCTCGGTGCGGCTCCGGCTGCTCGTCGTCCCCGCCGCCTACTTCTTCCCGGAGCGGCGTTTCGAGCTGATCAGCACCTTCATGAAATGGATGTGCCGCAACATCTTTCGACTTCTCACGCTGGGCGGCGCGCGCATACGCCGCACCGGACGCATCCCCACCGAGAGCCCCGTCGTCGTGGTGGCCAACCACCAGTCGCTCCTCGACATCTGCCAGGCCACGCTCCTCGCCGATCCCTTCGTCCCCGCCTTCGTGACGCGTACCCGTTACGGCCGGTTCGTTCCCCTCGTCTCGACCTCCGTGAGGATGCTCGGCAGCCCGCTCATCGATCCCAGGCGGGACCCCCGCGGCGCCCTCGAGATCATCAAGACCACGGTGCGGGCGCTCCCGCACGGGATCCTGATCTTCCCGGAAGGCCACCGCACACGCGACGGAGAGCTCCGGCCCTTCCGGTCCGCGGGCCTCCAGGCGCTGCTCGAGGACAAGCCCACCCCCGTTTACCTGATCGTGAACGAAGGGACCTGGCAGGTCCGGCGCCTGGCGGACACTCTGTTCAACCTGCCGCTCGTGGATGCCCGGAGCGAGGTGCTGGGACCTTTCGATCCCCCGACGAACCGCGAGGAGGTCCCGGCCTTCCTCGATCGGATGCGCGAGGAGATCGCGGCGCGCCTTCGCGAGATGCGGGCCGGAAGCGGCGGACTTTCGGGCGGAGCCCGAGGGCGCTAAACTTCACCAACTCCCAGGGAGGACAAGGGATGGCACGTCGAGTGGCGATCGCGAGCCAGAAGGGGGGTGTGGGCAAGACGACCGTTGCCCTCAACCTCGCGGTCGCGTTTGCGGAGAAGGGCCGACCCACTCTGCTCGTGGATCTGGATCCGCAGGGGGGCGTCGGGCTATCCCTCGCCAAGGGCGACACGGAGCTCACCGGCCTCGCCGAGCTGGTCATGAACAGGGCCGAGCCCTCCCAAGCGGTGATGAGCACGCAGCTCTCCGGCCTGCGCCTGCTGCCGCGCGGCCGGCTCGATCCCACGGACGTCGCCAGCTTCGAGCAGGAGGTCGGCGACCCCGCGCAGCTCGAGTCCGCGCTCAGCCGGGTGGACGGCGGGGCCGACGTCGTTCTCCTCGACACGCCCTCCGGCCTCGGTCGCGTGACCTCGGCCGCGCTCGCCGTCGCCGACTTCGTGCTCCTCCCCTTCCAGACGGAGAGCCTGTCCCTGCGGTCGGTGAGCCAGTCCTTGCGGGTCATCGAGCACGTCCAGAGCACGAAGAACCCGAAGCTGCGGCTGCTGGGGATACTGCCCACGCTCGTCGAGCGCGACCGCATGTCGGCGCTGGGCGTGCTGGGCGAGATCTGGAACGGCTTCCCCGACGCCCTCGAGACGATCGTCCCCCGCGCCGAGGCCTTCGCGCGCGCGAGCGAGCAGGGCATTCCCGTCAGCTTCCTCGCCGGATCGACGACGCCCGAGGCGCGGCGCTTCGACCTGCTCGCCGACGAGCTCGACGCGCGCATGGACCGCATCCGTGGCATGGAGAGGCCCGATGAAACTAAGCCCGCCCGCCAGCTCCTCTGACGTCGACGTCGCGCGAGGCATCGCCCGGAGGCTGAGCCGGCTGGCCACTCCGCAGGGTGGCGGCGAAGCGCCACTTCCTCCGTACTCCCCGCACTCGGCGCGGCCCGCCGCGCGCGCGCCAGAAGCTCCTCGTCCCGAGCCCCGCGTGGAGCCGCGCCCCGCACCGCCGCCGCCTCCGGCCGCCACCCCCTCGCCCCAGAGCTTCGAAACCGTGCGCATGGACGCGCCCACTCGCGCGTCCGCAGAGCCGCGGCTTCCTCCCGTGATGCCGAAGCCCGCTCCGCCGCCGCCGCGACCGGCTCCCCCGCCGCCTCCGGGCGACGAGGAAGTCGGCGTACTCCCCGATGACGAGCCGGCGCCCCCGCCACCTCCGCGTCCCGCGCCTGCGCCGAGGCAGGCTCCTGCCCCCGCCCCCGCGCCGAAGGCCGCGCCCGCGCGACCGGCGCCGCCGCCTCCTCCGCCCCCACCCGAGGCCGAGCCGGAGCCCGAAGCCTCGGATATTCTGCTCGAGAGCGAAGGCGAGCTCGCGGGCGAAGCCGAGGTCGCGCTACCCGACATGGACGAGGACTTCGAAGCGGCGGCAAAGGCGGCGGCGGACGCCGTGCCCGACGCCGTCCCGGACGTCGAGCCCGAGCTCGAGGCGGCGCCGCCCACGTGGGCCGAGCTCCTGCAGGACTGCCTGTACCTCGCCCGCGCCTCCGGCGCCCTGCTCATCGACGCGCAGGGAGAGGTGGTGGCGTCGTGCGGCGACTGGCCGTCTCCCGGCGTGGACCACATCGCCGCGCGGCTCGTGCCCGCGATGGACAAGGCGCTCAAGACGGCCCCGACCCGGTCGGTCTCCGTGCCTATCGGAAACCTCCACCTCACGGCCTGGCGCGTGAACTCGAGCGATTCGACGGTGACGGTGGGCTTCGTCGCCGAGGCGCCGCTCAAGGCGGAGGTGCGTCCCGCCATCGACGCCGAAATCAAGCGCGGCTTCCCCGCCTGAGCAGACCCGCGCCGTGGCCCGTCTCGATCCGCACTCGTATGTCGACGCCGACCAGCCTCGACCTCACCGCCTTCGGCTGAGCCTCGCGGTCGACTTCGAGCAGCAACGCCTCAAAGGCGAAGCCGTCCTCGTCTTCCCCACGCCCGCCGGAAGGGTCCTCGACCTCGACACGAAAGGCCTCTCTGTGCACGACGTTCGCACCGAAGCCGGCGCGCCGGTGCCGTTCGAGCTGGCGCCGGAGGAACCCGTGCTCGGGCGGCGCCTCCGCCTCGCGCTACCTGCGGGCACGCGCGAGATCCGCGTCGGCTACGAGACGTCGCCCGATGCTGCGGGCCTGCAGTGGCTCTCGCCCGAGCAGACGGCGGGCGGCCGGCACTCGTTCCTCTTCTCCCAGTGCCAGCCCATCCACGCACGCACGCTCGCTCCCCTCCCCGACACGCCGCGCGTACGCCTCGCCTACGAGGCGTCGCTCACCGTGCCCGCGGACCTCGCGGCCGTCATGTCGGCGGGACCCGCGGGCGACTCGCCTGGCGCCGCACCGGGGACGCGCACCTTCCGGTTCGAGATGCCGCAACCCATCCCTCCGTACCTCCTCGCGCTGGCCGTGGGACGGCTGGAGAGCCGCGACCTCTCGCCGCGCTCGCGCGTGTGGGCGGAGCCGGAGACGGTGGAGGCCGCCGCGCACGAGTTCGCGGAGATCGACGGGATGATCGCGCGGGCGGAGGCGCTCTTCGGCCCCTACGATTGGGACCGCTACGACATGCTGGTCCTTCCGCCTGCGTTCCCCTACGGCGGGATGGAGAACCCGCGGATGACGTTCCTCACCCCGACGGTCATCGCCGGCGACCGCTCGCTCGTGGACGTCGTCGTGCACGAGCTGGCCCACTCCTGGACGGGCAACCTCGTGACGAACGCCACCATCGACCACTTCTGGCTGAACGAGGGCTTCACCGTCTGGGCCGAGCGGCGCATCCTGGAGGCGCTGCACGGCCCCGAGGTGGAAGCGCTCGCCTGGGCGATCGGAGAAGCCTCGCTCCGCGAGTCGCTCGAGCGCTTCGGCTCCGGCTCTCCTCTCACCCGGCTGCGCAGCGACCTCGCGGGGATGGACCCGGACGACGCGTACTCCAGCATCCCGTACGAGAAGGGCTCGCGGTTCGTCGCCCTCCTGGAGCGGACGGCCGGCCGCGCACGCTGGGACGCGTTCATGCGCGACTACATGGCCCGCTTCCGTTTCACCTCGATCACCACCGAGGAGTTCCTGGAGTTCCTCGAGCAGGCTCTTCCGGGGATCGCGGGCCAGGTGGGAGCGGGCCAGTGGCTCTACGAGCCCGGGCTGCCCGACAACGCGCCCGTCTTCCGCTCGTTCGTGATCGAGTCGCTCAAAGCGCTCGCCGAAGCCTGGCCGCAGGGCGCCCGGCCCACGCCGGAGCAGGCGTCCAGGTGGTCGCCCGCGCAGACGCTCGTCTATCTTCAGCACCTGCCGCGCGAGCTGGAGGCCGCGTCCTGCGCGTGGCTCGATCGCACGTTCGGCCTCGGATCGCAGGGCAACCACGAGATCCTCGTGGAGTGGCTCACGATCGCGGGAGGGTCGGACTACGAGCCGGCGTTTCCGCGGCTGCGCGACGTGCTGACCCACGTCGGCCGCATGAAGTACCTGCGGCCGCTCTACGCCGCGCTCGGCCGGACCGCGCGCACGCGCGCGCTCGCGCGCGACGTCTTCGCGGCGGCGAGCCCGCGGTATCATCACCTTTCGCGGCGTGTGGCTTCGTCGGTCATGTCGAAGTACCCGCCGGACTGAATCACGCTCCAATTCCTTGGGTCGGCCCGCATTTCGACGGAAAATGCCGTGTCGCTTACAAAAAAGGCCAGGCGGCATTTCCGCCACGCGTGGCAGCCAGTGGACAGAACCCGTGGCCGGAGAGCCGCATGCCGCGCGTAACGTGAAGCGGCTCAACCAGCGTATCCTCTGGCGCGCGCCTTGCACGTATCGTCCGTGCGGAGGGTTCCCCATGCGGCGGTTGGTCCTCGTGATCGGGCTGCTGTCGTGTGTCGGCTGTCACAACGCGACGCCGCTGACGGGCGCCTCGCTCGCCCCGTCGACAGCGGCGGTCGGGACCGCTTCGGCCTCCTCTTTCGCCGCGGAGCCCAAGGATCCGCCGCGCGGGCCTGGCAGCTCCGCACCTGTGCTGGTCGGCCCCGGCGCCCTGACGTTCGTGTCCGGAGAGAGTCTGCTCCCAGTGGTGTCCGCGCGCGTCACGATCGACGGCCGCTCCTACCTGACGGACGGCGCGGGCGTCGTGTCGGTGGACAAGATCTCCACCGCGCTCACTGTGGACGCTGCCGGCTTCCTCGAGCGGCGGGCGGTGGCGCGTACCGACCACTACAGCCTGTGGCCGCGCACGAGCCCCACGGGCATCGACGAGGAGTACACGGCGCGGCTCGTCTACAACTGCACGGCCCCCGGGTGCGCCGATGGCGGAGAATCCCTCGGACGAGTCCCCCAGGGCGCGGTCACCCTCCAGCTCTCCCGCGACCTCCTCGCCGACGCCGCCGCCTATGCCGCGATCGACGAGGCCGCGAAGCTCTGGACGGCCGCGACCCACGGCGAGGTCGTCTTCCGCGTGGGCCCCGCCTTCGCTACGGGCGTCATCGTCGCCATGGACGTCGACCCCAACGATCCCGCGATTCTCTCCCGGGGAGCGGCGGGAGTGACCCGTCGCCAGTACGTCGGAAGCTCCATCGCGGCGGCGCGCATCACCCTGCGCAGCGTCGAGCTCGCCCGCCGGCTTCCCCTGAGCATCCACGAGATGGGCCACGCCTTCGGCCTCGCCCACTCGCCACGCGTCGGCGACGTGATGTTCAACGGCCCGGAGCTCTACGACACCACCGACCTGTCCGAGCGGGAGAAGCTCTCGGTCACGCTCATGCTCCAGCGCGGCTCGGGCAACCGGTACCCCGATACGGAAGACAGCCTCGCCGGCCTGCGCAGCTCCTCCGCTCGCCGCTCGTCGCTCGTCTCCTGCTTCGAGCGCTGACGGCCGCCGCCGTCTGCCCGCGGTCTTGACCGCCCCGTCCACCCGGGCTTAATCTCTCGACAGGTCCAGGACGCGCGGGGCTCGTCGCCCACCCTCCCCAGCCCCGAGGCGTGCCACGTCGGGCGGGGTGTCCCCCGGGACGCCAGCGCCGCCGGGTGGGGAGGGTTGGAATGAGGGAAAGGACTGCCGTCCGCGTCACTCCCCGGAACGCGATCACGGTGGTGATCGAGAACCAGGGCCTGCCTTTCGCCTACGGCGTCGTGGCGAACATTTCCGAGGCAGGCGTGTGCGTCTGGACGAACGGCCGCTTCAAGGTGGGCGAGAACCTCGTCCTCCGGCTCAGCTTCACGCGCGAGCCGCAGCCGTTCCAGGCTTCCGGCGTCGTGATCTGGGGAGAGGCGTATCCGGAGGAAGGGGCGGGCTCGGACGTCCGCTACGGGCTGCAGTGGGGTGCGGCGGAGCCGCCGGTCAAGGACTACCTGCGCAGCCTCATCGCGGCGTCGTCCTGAGAGGACCCGCCAGGAGCCGCCTCAGCGCGTCCTGCGCGTCCGATGCGTGGGCACGGCTGTCCACGGGTCGTCCGGCCACGGGTGCTTCGGATAGCGGCCGCGCAGCTCCTTCCGGACCTCCGGGTACGTGCGCTCCCAGAACCCCCTGAGGTCGCGTGTCGTCTGCACGGGCCGCCCGTTGGGAGCAAGCAGCTCGAGCGTCACCGCTTCGCTTCGAGGCCCGATCCGGGGGGCCTCGGCCAGCCCGAACAGCTCCTGCAGCTTGACCGCAGCGCTGACGGTCCCGTCCTCCCGGTACTCGAGCCGCGCCCGGCGCCCGCTCGGCAGCGGGATCGTCTCGGGAGCAAGCCGCTCCAGTTCCCGGCGCTGCGCGCCGTCCAGCCATTCGGCCAGGTCGAACGTGGGAACCCGCACCTTCCCGGCGCTCGCGGCGGCGAAGAGCGCGGGAAGGTCCGCCTCGATGCCGGCGAAGCGCAGGCGGCGCTGCGTACGCTCGTTCTCCCCGACGAGGCCGCGCTGCTCGAGAGCGGCCGCGACGAGGCGGCCCGCCTCTCCCGGATCCACGGGCACCGCGCGCTCCTCGAGGACGATCCCGTCGTAGAGGTCGCGCGTGTACGCGCGGACGGCGTCGCCCTCCAGCCGGTCGACGACCTCGCTCGCGGTCGGCTGGACCCACTCGCGCTCCACGCGGCTGGCCAGGCGTACGAGCGGTTCCGACGTCGGGCCCGCCGTCCCGCTAGACACGTCGAGCGCGACTAACCACTCCGCGGCCCTGACCCCGCTTTCGCGCGCGAGCACCGCGCCGCGTCCTGACGAGAGAAGAAGCCGAGAACCGCCCGGCTCGCGGCGCCGAGCCAGGCGGTCGGGAAATCCACTCCACAGGGCGCGCCGCAGCGCGACGTCGTCGTCCGCGGACGGCGACGCCGATCGCGCTGGCTCTCCGAGCCGCGCGAGCTGACGCGCGGCCTCCCGCACGCTCCACGGCGCCTCCGCCATGCGATCGAGCAGGGCAAGGACGTCGGAATCCGTGGTCGCGGCCTCACCTCTGGCCCCGCCCGGGCGTGCCTCCGCGAGCCAGGCGCAGGCGGCGGCCGCCCGCGGCGTCTCTCCCGCCTCCACGAACACCCGCGCCAGCCGCGGCGGCAGCGGCAGGACGCGCATCCGCTCGCCGATCGCGGTGAGTCGCCGTCCCTCGGTCGCCTGGAGACGCTCCAGCAGGAACCACGCGGCGCGCAGCCGGTCGTCGTCGGGGCGCTCGAACCACTCGAACGTCAGCGGGTCGGCGCCCCAGGCGAGGACCTCGAGCACGGGAGCGGCGAGGTCCACGCGGTGGATCTCCGGCTCCCGGCGCGGGCGAAGCCGGTCGCGCGTATCCCAGAGCCGCACCGCGTGCCCCGGCCCGGTGCGTCCCGCCCGGCCCGTCCGCTGCGCCGCGGCGTCCGCGCTCACACGCTCCACCTCGAGGCGGTCGAGCGCCCGTGCGGCGTCGTAGCGCATGACCTTCTGGAAGCCGGAGTCCACGACGTGGGTGACGCCCTCGACCGTCACCGACGTCTCGGCGATGTTGGTGGCGAGGATCACCCGTCGCCCTGCGGCCGGCCGGAGAGCCGCGTCCTGCTCGTCGGCGCTCAGCGAGCCGTGCAGCGGAAAGACGGAGAGCCCGGCGAGCCGCGACTGGACGTCGCGGATCTCGCCGGCTCCGGGCAGGAAGCACAGCACGCTTCCGCCGGGACCCGCGATCGCCTCGCGCACCGCCGCGTCCGCGGCGACTCCGGGAGCGTAGCGAACCTCGACCGGGTGAGGACGCACGTCCACGCGGACGACGGGACAGCCGCCGAGGAACTCCGAGACCGGCCCCGGGTCGAGCGTCGCCGACATGACGAGCACCCGCAGGTCCGGGCGCGCGGCCAGCGCTGGCTTGAGGAACGCGAGGGCGAGGTCGGCGTGGATGCTGCGCTCGTGGAACTCGTCGAGCACGACGGTCGCGAAGTCCTCGAGGAGCGGGTCGCGCTGGAGGCGGCGGGCGAGGATTCCCTCGGTCGCCACGAGGAGGCGCGTCTCGCGGGAGGCCAGGCGGTCGAACCGGACTTCGTACCCCACCTCGCGGCCCAGCTTCTGGCCCTGCTCGTCCGCGATGCGCGCGGCGATCGACCGCGCGGCCACGCGGCGCGGCTGCAGCAGGAAGACCGGACCCTCCGCGACCAGCGCCGGCGGAACGCGCGTCGTCTTCCCCGCTCCCGGAGGGGCGACGAGCACCACGCTCCGGTGGCGGCGCAACGTCTCGCGGATCTCCGCCACGTGCGCGTCGACGGGAAGCAGCGGAAGCACGAGAGAATGCTACCGTGAAGCCCGGCACAACCTCCGGCCGCATCCTCCTCGCGATCGCACTCGCCGCCGCGCTCCTCTACTTCGTCGGCGAAGCGCTTCCGAGCCCCGCGCTCCGTCTGGCCACGAAGGCCCTGCCCGCGCTCTGTCTCGCGGTATGGGCCCGCAGGGGACCGCCGAGCGCGCTGCGGCGGCTCGTGTCCTCCGGGTTGCTCGTCTCCGCCCTCGGCGACCTCTTCCTCGAGATCGGCCTCTTCCTCGCCGGCCTCGTCGCCTTCCTCCTCGCCCACGTCGCGTACGCCGTCGCGTTCTTCTCCGTCACGCGGCGTCCGTCGCTCGTGCGCGCGATCCCCTTCGCGCTCTACGGCGCTCTTTTCTGGCTCTACCTGCGCCCGAGGCTCGGAGCCCTCGCCGGGCCCGTGCTCGCTTACACGACTGCCATCTGCACCATGCTCTGGCGGGCGGCGGCCCGCATCGGACGCCCGGGGGACGACCGGCGATCCGCATGGCTCGGCCTCCTGGGCGCGCTCCTCTTCGCGGCCAGCGACTCGCTCATCGCCCTCGACCGCTTCGACGCCCCCCTGGGAGCCGCGCGGCACGCCATCCTGCCCCTCTACTGGCTGGGCCAGCTCGGCATCGCCGCGTCGGCGTCGCCGCAGGCCGCCGCGGCTCTGGTATCCTCGCCCGCGGAGGACGAGTGACCACCATTCCCGAAGTGTCGAGCCGCGGCGACGTGGCGTCCGTCGAATCGATCCGCGCGCATTTCCCCGCCCTCGAGCGCCGCCACGAGGGCCGGCCCGTCGCCTACTTCGACGGCCCCGGCGGCACGCAGGTCCCGCGCGCCGTGGCACAGGCCGTGACGGACTACCTCCTCCACCACAACGCGAACACCCACTGGCGCTATCCGACGAGCGAGGAGACGGATGCCGCCCTCCAGCGTGCCCGCGAGGCCCTCGCCGATTTCCTGGGCGCCGCTCCCGAAGAGATCGTCTTCGGGGCCAACATGACGACGCTCGTCTTCCATCTCGGCCGCGCGCTCGGCCGGCGGCTCTCCCCTGGCGATGAGATCCTGGTCACGGAGCTCGACCACCACGCCAACTCCGACACCTGGCGCGCGCTCGCCACGGATCGCGGCGTGAGCATCCGCACCGCACGCTTCCGTCCGGAGTCGGGCGAGCTGGACGTCGAGGACTTCGAGAAGTGCCTCTCCCCGCGGACGCGGCTCGTCGCCATCGGCGCGGCCGCCAACGCCCTCGGCACGGTCAACGACGTGCCCCGGCTCGCCGCGCTAGCGCGCGCGAGAGGGGCGATCGTCTTCGTCGACGCCGTGCACTACGCGCCCCACGCCCTCGTGGACGTCGCGGCTCTCGGCGCCGACTTCCTCGCCTGCTCCGCCTACAAGTTCTACGGGCCCCACGTCGGAGTGCTCTTCGGCCGGGCGGAGCGGCTTCGCCCGCTCGACGTCCCCAAGGTCGCGCCCGCGCCCGACGATCCCCCCGAGCACCTGGAGACAGGCACGCTCAACCACGAGGGTGTCGTGGGAGCGGGGGCCGCGGTGGACTTCCTGGCCTCGCTCTCCGGGGGGGCCGATCGCCGCGCCGCGCTCCGCCGGACCTTCGCCGTCCTCCACGAGCGCGGCCAGCGGCTCCTGGAGAGGATGTGGCAGGGCCTCTCGGCGATCCCCGGCGTGACTCTGTACGGCCCGCCCCCCGCGCGTCCGCGCACGCCCACCGTCGCCTTCACGGTGGCGGGCCGGGCCGCGGCCGACGTCGCGGCCGCCCTCTCCCGCCGGGCGCTCTTCCTCTCGCACGGCGACTTCTACGCGGCCACGGTCGTCGAGCGGCTCGGGCAGGCCGAGCACGGCGTCGTGCGTGCCGGCGCCGCCTGCTACACGACGGAAGAGGAAGTGGAGCGCCTGATCGAGGGCGTGTCGGAGATCGCGCGGGGCCGCTGAACGGCGTTGGCCGCTACTTGGAGGCGGCCTTTGCGTGGTTGCCGTAGTCCCGCTCGCCCGCCTCGACGCGCACGGGCATCCAGTTCTGGGGCGGGGGCAGCGGGCACGTCGCGAACGCGGTGAACGCGCAGGGCGGGTTGTAGGCCTTGTTGAAGTCGAGGACGATCTTCCCCTGCTTGGGCAGGTCGGCGTAGAGGAAGCGTCCGGCCGGGTACGTCTCCTTGCCCGAGGTCTGGTCGCGCAGGATGAAAAAGAGCTGCTCGGCCCCCGGCTCCTCCAGGACGCCGTCGAGCCGGACCTGCTGCCCGCCCATCGAGAAGGTGGCGAAGCCGGGGCTGGGCATGGCCTCGGACTGGCCCAGGATGTTCGGAACCTTGATGGGGCGCGGCGCCGCGTAGGACGTGAACTGCGCGGTGACCCGGTACTCCTCGCGCACGTCGAACCAGCGGAGGCCCGTGAATGCCTTGCGGGCGGCGGCGTTCTTGTCCTTCATCCGGACCCCGTAGCGCTCGCCGCGCTTGATGATCTGCATCGTGAGGGGGCCGATGGCGAGGACATCCGGATCACCGTTCTCGTCGGACTTCAGATCCGACGTCACGATCGGCTTGCCTCCGAGAAGCCCCTCCACTCCCGGCTGGAGCTTCACCGTCGTCTTGCCGGAGGCGAACGAGAAGGACCCGGCGCGCGCTGGCGACCCCGCGGGAAGCACGAAGGCGTTCGCCGCGTCGGACCCGAAGGTGTTCTCGCCCTCCTTGAGCCAGAAGAGCCCGGCTACGGTCAGCCAGCCTCCGTCGGCCTTGAGGCGGGTTTCCCGATCCTCGCGCCACTTCTGGATCTCGGCCCGGTAAGCCTCGTCCGCACGCACCCCGAGGACTCCCCCCGCCAAGACGAGGAGCCCCGCCGCCGTCCACCTCCGCAGTCGCATCCCACAAGGGTAAACGACAGAATCCCCCGCGTCACGCCACTCGGGGCCGCCGATATTCGGTGACGTCCTTGGCGGGGAGGCGGCCCTGGGGAAGCTGCGGGTCCGCCACGGGCTCGCCGGGCACGAGCCGGAGGGGCAGCACTCCCGCCCAGCAGTCGAGCCCCAGGTCCTCCTCGTCGTCGATCGGCGGACCCGTTCGGACCTTGGCCGAGACCTCGAGGAGCTCCAGGCGGAGGACGCTCGTGGCGAGCAGCTCCTTCTCGCTGGGCCCCCGCACGAGCCGGCTCCGTCCCGGCACCACGTGCTCCACGATCGCCTCGAGGGCGGCGCTCCGCTCTGCGGGGTCCCCGACGAGCTCGGCCCGGCCGAGCACGACCACCGAGCGGTAGTTCATCGAGTGGTGGAAGGCGGAGCGAGCGAGGACGAGGCCGTCGAGAAGGGTCACGGTCACCGCCACCGGGATGCCTCCCGACAGCGAGCGCAGCATGCGGCTCGCCGCCGAGCCGTGGATGTAGAGGCGGTCCTCCACGCGCGCGTAGCTCGTGGGGATCACGAAGGGCTGCCCGTCGGCCGCGAAGCCCACGTGGCAGACGAGGCCCTCGTCGAGGATGGCGTGCACGGCCGCCCGGTCGAAGACGCCGCGCGACGGCAGCCGCTTGAGGGTGGTGCGCGGGGTGGGGGCGAACTCGCTCATGGACGCGGGCTCCTCATTTTGTTATAGTACGAACGAACGACCATGTCAGTACATTATCCCATGGCCGGGCGGACGGCAAGCGCCATCGCGGCCAGCCTGGAGGGCGCGCTGCGCGAGGGACGACTCGAGGCCGGAGCCCCGCTGCCGACCGTGCGCGCCCTCGCGGAGTCGCTCCGCGTGAGCCCCGCCACCGTGGCCTCCGCCTACCGGTCCTTGCGGCTGCGCGGCCTCCTCGTGGCCCAGGGGCGCCGGGGCAGCCGGATCGCGCCCCGCCCGCCCGTCGCCCTCCCCCGCCCCCAACTCGCCCTCCCCCGCGGCGTGCGCAACCTGTCGGAGGGCCAGCCCGACCCGGCGCTCCTGCCCTCACTGGCGCGGGCGCTTCGCGCCGTCCCGCGGCGGCCGCGCCTCTACGGCGAGCCGCCGCACCGGCTCGTCCGCCTGGCCGCGCGCGCCTTCGCCGCCGATGGCATCCCCCACGAGGCCGTCTCGGTCGTCGCGGGGTCGATGGACGGCATCGAGCGCGTGCTCCAGGCGCATC
>JBKPBQ010000560.1:0-4077 GCA_046726955.1 Acidobacteriota bacterium | reverse complement strand
GTCTACTTCCAGGTCGACGGCGAGTACGTGGACTCGTTCCAGGACACCGTGAACTTCGTCTCCGTGAATCTCAGGAAGAACTATCCCGGCCAGCCCGCGTTCACGAAGTCGCTGCGCTTCGGACCCGCGGAGATCAAGGCGGGGAAGACCGTGCAGGACCTGGCGCTGCCGCGCCTCGGGCTCACGGGCGCCGACTGGACGCAGTACGAGTACCAGGTGCGCTGGAGCCTGCGCGACGGCCCGACCGTCTCGGTGCCTCCGCAGGAGGACCGGTGGATCAAGGGATCGGACAGCGCGGTGTCGCTCCTGCCGCCCTTCGAGCGCCGCGTGATCGAGGTCGACGCCGACCGCTCGCTCTTCTCCGCGAGCGGGGTCGTGACCGCGGTCGTCGAGTTCGCGACCATGCTCGCGGGCAAGCCCAAGCTCGTGCAGCGGGCGACGCTCCGTGCCACCGACGCCGCCCCCACGACGAAGCTCGCGCTCTACCACGACCGCGGCACGCCGGTGGCCGTGCGCGTCACGTGGTACTCGTCGGCCGGGAAGGTCGAGGGCAAGCTGCAAGCGCTCGATTCCGACCTGCTGTTCCTGACGCCGCCGCGCGCCGACGCGCCGGCGCCGGGAGCCCAGCAGTGAGCCGCCTTCGCCGGGCCGTGGCCGCCGCCGTCGCGCTCGTCCTCGGCACGGCCGGGATCGCGCGCGCCCAGCAGGTTTCGCTCGAGGACGGCGTGCGCGCGGGCGGGCTCTGGTGCTTCCCTCTCGCCGCCAACCCGAAGCAGTACGTCTACCTGCCGAGCACCGTGCGTCTCGCGACGAGCGCCGCCGGCCGGCCGCAATTCTCGTTCATCCGCTACGTGGTCAACGCCGCGGGCACGGGCGCCGACTCCGTCACCGCCGCGGACGGAGGCGGGATCCTGCACTTCCTCGTGGTGATGGAGACGCCGGCCTCCGCCGTGCGCGCGGCCGAGCAAGAGCTGCAGCGCCTGCGCCACGAAGGGGGGCCGGCCGAGCTCGTCGCCCCGATGATCTTCCGCGACGGACGCTACACGCTCGTGTCGTCGGTGTTGAGCCCGTCGGGGGGCACCGAGAAGCGAGCGCTCGCGACGGGCCGCGCGCCCGTTCTCCAGGGCGACAGCATCGCCTTCTCTTTCGACCTCGACCCCCAGCACGCGACGCTCCTCCTGCAGAGCCTCTCGATGTCGACCCCCGACGTGTCGATCGTCTTCGACATGACGTTCGAAGGCCTGACCGCGGCCTACGACGCGGAGCTCAGCGTCGACTGGGCCGAGGTCCGGAAGAGCGAGAGCTTCCAGGCGGGGGCGACGGTCTACTACGTGGGCGCGGACGTCGAGCGCGCGATCGACGAGCTCCGGCGCACGAGCGCTGTCAAGCTGCGCACGCGAGGCGAGAGCGCGCCCACGCAGGGCCTGGTGGACGCCGCGTACTCCAAGCTCATGGAGATGCTCTTCCGGCCGGTGGAGCCGGAGCGGGCGCCGGAGAAGGACCAGGGCGGCCTCATGGACATGCTCTCGGGTCTCTTCGACACAGATCCGAAAAAGGTCTCGGACGCCCAGCGGAAGTACGGCGGGTTCGGCGCCCACGTCGGCTACCAGTGGAAGCAGATCAAGACCGAGGGCACGAGCGTCCTCAGCTTCGAGCACCGCGCGTCGGTCGAGCGCCACAGCTTCATCACGTTCAACATCGGCGACTTCTACCGCCGGTTCGCCCGCGACCCCGAGCTGTTCAAGACCGTCAACCTCGGCGACGCCACCTTCCAGCAGCGCGAGGTGCGCGTGAACGTGGACGGCGGGCTCGCGAGCGAGTTCGAGCGCTACGTGAACGCGGTCACGGTCACGCTCCGCAAGCAGCACCAGAACGGCGAGACGACGGTGCAGGAAGTCGTGATCGACCGCGCGTCGCTGCCCAAGGCCGGCGACATGCGGATGGTCTACGGCTGGCAGGGCGACGACGACCGCCTCGCCTGGCTCCAGTACGAGTACCGGACGCGCTGGAGCTTCCAGGGCGGCGGTACCTACCAGACGGAGTGGGCCAGGACGGACGTGCCGATGATCGACGTCTTCGCGCCCTACCAGCGCCAGACTGTGCGCGTCACGGGCAGCGCGGCCGCCCTGAAGGACAAGAAGGTCCGCTCGGTGGCGGTCGAGGTCGAGTACCCGTTCTTCGGCTCGTCGCGCCGGCAGCAGGTGGTGATGCGCCCCGAGGACGCGGCGGAGCCCGCGCCCGTGCAGATCACGCTGCCCCTGAACCAGTTCGAGTACGGCTACGTGATCACCTGGCAGCTCGAGGGCGGGCGCCGGGTGACCGCGAAGGGCCGTGACACGAGCGGGATCGTCTTCGTGGACGAGCTACCCGCCTCCGAAGGGTGATGACATGAAACGAGCGCTCGCCGTCTTCTTTTCGATGCTGGCTGTCTTCGCCGCCACGCGCGCGTCCGCACTGGTGCTGGACGACGAGAACCGCCTGACCGTCACGCTCGCCGACGGGACAGCGATCACGCTCATCGGGGAGGCAACGCCTCTGTCCGCGGCGAAGACGTCCAACTACTACTACCTGCCTTCCTCGGGACTCCTGCACCTCGCGAAGCAGCCCGACGGCACGCCGCAGTTCCTGTTCCTGAAGTTCACGACCGAGCAGCGCGAGGACAAGGGCGGCATCAGCGGCGGGCTCGTGCACTTCCTGATGAACTGGAGCCTGACGCCGGAGCAGGAAACGGAGCTGAAGGCGAAGCTCACCGCGCAGAAGGCGGGCGCGCAGCTCCTGGGCGCGGTGCCGCTCGAGCCCGAAGGCGACAACGGCTCGTTCCAGATCGTCTCCGCGAGCCTCTCCGACAAGACGCTCGCGCCCTCGGTCATGCTTTCCGGCAAGGCGCCGCCGCTGCCCGGCGACAACGTGGCCGCGGCGGCCCACCTCACCGCAAACGGCGCGCAGCTCCTCGCCGCGACGCTCGAGAAGTCGCGTTCGATCTCGGACGTGTCGATCGCGCTCAACTACAAGTACACGGTTCTCACGCCCGCCGTCCGCGGCCGGGTCACCGTGGACTGGTGGAAGCTCGAGAAGGAGCAGGAGCAGCTCAAGATCGAGTACGAGAAGAAGGGCGGCGGGTGCTTCCTCATGTTCTGCAGCGACGCGAGCTACTCGTACAAGGAGGTCAAGAAGCAGTTTCAGTTCCTCGAGGAGCACAAGGTCATCGTCTGGACACTCGAAGAGACGCTGGCCGACGAGCGCGCGGCCAAGATCCGCGACGCCTTCCTCCAGTACCTGCTGAACCTCACGAGCCAGCCGCCGCCGCCGGAGGCGCCGCCGCCCGCGGACGCGGACAAGGACAAGGACCAGCCCAACGTCCGGCAGGGGCGGAAGTACTCGTTCAGCCGGACGAGCATGAAGCGCGCGTTCGAGCGCAAGACGGAGACGCTCGACCTCAACGTCCGCCTCTCCGTGAAGTGGCCGCATCAGATCGTGGGCAACCTCACGGCCTGGTACGACCCCGTCCGCAACAACCCGCGCTGCGTGGCCTCGGTGAACCTGAACGACCCGTTCTTCCAGCACCGCGACATCCACTTCATCCTCGACCTCGACGCCAAGGAGATGTTCGACGAGGCCGTCAACTACGTGACCGTCAACGTCAGGAAGCGTCGCAGCGGCGGCAACCCGTTCGAGGACCGGGTCACGATCGACGCGAAGTACGTCAAGGACAACGGCATCAACGCGAGCGTCACCTACGCGCGGGGCGAGGACCGGGACCCCGACACGTACGAGTACAAGGCGCAGTGGAGCCTCAAGGGCGGGCAGCTCTATCCCGACAACCCGCCGTGGCAGCGGGGGAGCTGGGAGGGCGTGACGCTCGCGCCGCCGGTCGTCCCCCGCACGATCGAGGTCGAGGGCGACCTCGCGGCGATGACGGCGAGCGTGATCACGCGCGTCACCGTGCAGGTCCACTACCCGAAGTTCGGGCGCGAGGTCGAGGAGAACATCCAGATCTCTCCCGCCGCCAACGAGGCGCTCGTGAAGCGCCGGATCTTCATGGACCGCGGAGCGCGCGGCTACGCGTACCGCCTGATC
>JBKPBQ010000559.1:0-13717 GCA_046726955.1 Acidobacteriota bacterium | reverse complement strand
CAGCTCGCGGATTCCTGATCGCAGCCGCCTGGATCGGCTCGTACCCGGAAAACCCGAGCACATGCTCGTACCAGGGACTGCGGCTCAAGCCGGTCGGCGCCCTCGATTTCGGGGCGACCCGCGCCGAGGCCTACGTTCCCGAGGCCGAGGATCAGCCCGTCCTCGTGGCGATGAACACGCAGACATCGAATGCCAGTTCAACGCGCGAGGAGCTGCGGCTGTTCGCCCTGGCTGATGACGGCGGGCTCCAGGCCCTCGACGCGAAAGACCTGCCAAAGCCGAGCCGGCAGATCCTGTTCCATCCGTCCGGCCACGCGCTCTACGTCATCGACAGCGCGAGCACGCTTCACGTCTACGGCGTGGGAACCGGCGGCGACCTGAATCTCATGATGAGCATCGAGCACGCTGGCGAGAGCATGGCGATCACCCGTCACTGATCTGCACTTGCGACTGCGTTCGGAAGCGTGCGCGGAGCCGAACTCGCCCCGGGGCGAGTTCGGCGCGTCGGCCGCTCACTGGCACGTGTGGATGAGGATGCGCAGCGTCGACCGGACCTACCGCATCGCCCGGGCCCGCGCCACGACCTCTTCGACCGACAAGGCCGCGAGCGACTGATCCGGCGCCCGCAGTACCTGGACCCGGCGCCCCAGCGGGGCCCAGACCGCGGGATCGCTCGGACCGAAGAGCGCGAGCACGGGGGCGCCGAAGGCGGCCGCGAGATGCGAGACGCCCGAGTCGTTGCCGACGTAGCCGCCCGCCTCCCGCAGCACGGCCCCCAGCACGCGCGGGGGCAGCGAGCGCGCCACGACGACGTCGGGGCTCGGCGTGCCTAACGCAGCGGCCGCGTCCTCGTCGGCCGGGCCGACGACCAGCAGCCAGGGACGGCCCGGGGAGAGAGCACGAGCGACCTCGGCGAAGCGGGCCGCGGGCCAGTTCTTCCCCGGAGACCCGCTTCCCGGATGGATGGCCAGGAAGCGCGGAGGGAGGCGGGCGAGGACCGGCAGCGCCGAGGCGCGCTCGGCCTCGGTGGCCACGAGGTCGGGCGGGAGCGGCACCGAGACCGCTCCGACCTCTCGCGTCGCCTCAGCCAGCCAGAGCGAGGCGTGGCCGGCCAACGGCCGCGGCGCCGGGTCCCGCATCACGACGCGCGGGACGACCTCGAGCAGGCGCGCCACGACGTCGTTGTCGCGCGTGAAGGCGAGGGCCGCTTGAAAAGAAGACAACGCGCCGCCGAAGGGCGGGGGAGCTGCGGAGTCGGCGATCCAGCGCGCGAACCCGGGATCGTCCCAGGAGAGGACCTCGCCGACCTCGGACGGACCCGGCCCGACGACGGCCGAGCCCGGACCGGGCGGCGCCAGGAGGACCGACTCGTGCCCGGCGGCGTGCAGGCTCGCGATGGCGCCGCGCAGGAGGACGACGTCGCCGAGCGCTCCTGCCCTCACGAGAAGGACACGCACGACGGGGAGCGTCCTACGGGATCTCGACGCGGCCAGTGGAGCTGTTGCCGAGCGCGTCCACGGCGCGCACCACGACGAGGTGGGGACCCGGCCCGCTCAGCTCGGGAAGCGTGATGTCGTAGGTCTCCTCTTTGGCGTCGTTGATGCCGTCGAGGGGATGGACTTCCTCCCAGCGCCCGCCGTCCACGGAGAACTCGGCGCGCCGGATGAGGCTGTCCTCGTCGCGCGCGACGGCGCGGACCTGGGCCTTGCCCTTCTGGAGCGTGACGGTCAGCGAGGGCGGGGTGTTGTCCACGTCGAACGGCTGGCTCTCCTTTTCCGCGGTGAGGGCGAGAGCGGAGGGATTGCCGGGAGCGTCGGAGGCGGTCACGCGGATGACGTAGCGGCCGTTCGGGACAGTGGACGTGTCCCACGCGACCACGGGCTCGGTGAGGCCGCGACGCAGCACGCGGAAGCGCGTGTCCTTCACGTTCCGATACGACACGTCGTAGAGGAGCGTGTCGCCGTTGGGGTCGTCGGCCTTCCACGAGAACGTCTGCAGGCCCTTCTGGTAGAGCTTGCGGCTGAAGCCGATAGCCGGAGGCATTCCCGTACGGGCCTGGGCAGCGGCGGTGGCCGCGGCCTTGTCGGGCGGCGTCTCGAGGCCGAGGATCTCGGTCTCGCCGCCCACCGAGATCGGCTTCTGGAAGACCTCCCCTGGCGGGTGCACGGTGACCGACAGCACCTGGGGACGGAGGTTGCGCTGCAGGTAGGCCGCGGTCACGGAGTCGAGCTCGGGAGCCGCCCCGTTCTTGCCGCTGAGCGTCGCCTTGATCTGCAGGAAGCGCGCGGTCTCGCTCGTGATCGGCTGGCCCTCGGCCTGCGAGTAGGGCGCGGACCAGTCGGTCCACGTCGAGTCGGGGGTCGCGGTGTTGCCGCTGCGGGTCTGCACGAGGATCTCGCCGCCGGACGGCCGCGTCCCTTCCCAGCGCAGCCGCCCCCACCCCGACACCGCATCCGTGTCCTTCACCTTGGAGACGAACGTGCCCTCGGTTCCGGGCGTCGTCTCGATCAGGTAGAGCCGGCCCGGATTCGACGCCGCGAGTGCGACAGCGCCCGCCTTCGTGCGCAGGAGCGCGGTCACCTGCTCGGCGGGAAAGCCCGCGACCATCGTCCACGTGCGGTCGTTGCGCACGCGGAAGAGCTTGCCCTTGTTGCCTGTTCCCACGAGGACGCCGTCCGCGGAGGGGGCGAGGGCGTGCGGCGTCTCTTCGGTGGACGTCCAGAGCGTGTCGATCTCTCCCGAAGGCAGGATGCGCAAAAGAGCACCCTTCGCCCCCCCCGCGGTGGTCGCTTCCGCCGGACGCGGCATTGCAGGAGGAGGCGGTCCCGACGGGGCGACGACCGCGAAGCTCTCCGTCACGGTCACCTCCGGCACCGCTACCGGGACGCCGGTGCCGCTGGGAGAGGCGGGGAGGGTCGGCGGTGATGTCTCCTTCGTCTTGCCGTCCACAGCGGCCACGAAGATGCTGCCGTCCTCCGTGGCGAGGAGGGCCTTCACCTCGCGATACGGAGAGTCGAGCACGACGAAGACCTTGAGCGCGGGGTCGATGCGGTAGACGACCCCGCCGTCGGCGCTGCCCGCGTACACGTTGCCCTTGGCGTCCTGGGCCAGCGACAGGATGTGCGTCTCGGAGGTGGTGAGCACGATCTGCGCCTTGCCCTTGGCGTCCACGCGGTAGACCTTGCCCTCCGCGCCGGTGCCGACGAAGAGGTTGCCCGCCTTGTCGAACAGGAGCGCCCAGACGTACTTGTCGCCGGGGTCGAAGTACGTGCTCGACTGCCCGCTCGGGTCGATCGCGTAGACCTTCCCGTCCGGGCCCGTGCCCACGTAAACCTTCCCATCCGGACCGACCGCGATCGCGTGGGCTTCCAGCTCCGGCGCGTCGAAGAAGAGCGAGGCCTTCCCCCCCTCGACCTTGAAGACCTTCCCGTCGTTGCCGCTGCCTACGTAGAGCGTCCCCTTGGCGTCCTGGGCCACGCACCAGAGGTTGGGAACTTCCGGGTCGGAGAGAGATCGGGACGCCGGGGCGAGCCTCACCCGGCCCTCGGAATCGACGGAGAGGCCCTGGACGTCGCCCTCGAGGAAGTCGCGCGCTCCCTCGATCCGCCAGAACTGGGGCTGGGCGGCGTCGAGCGTCGCGGCGACGAGGAGCAGAGCGAGGGCCAGCCTCAAAGACATGGATCCTCCGGGACGGGGTGCGGCGCGGGGCGGGATTCTCTCACCGCTCGACGTTGACGGTGAGCGTGCGGGAGCCGGAGACGGCGTACTCGACGGGAAGCTCGAAGTCCCAGACGGTGGCGGTGCGGATGGGGACCACGTTCGATCCCTGCTCGGCGGCGCCGAGCACGGAGAGGACCGACGAGGGCAGCGAGGGCAGATACTCCCCGGAGACGATCGCGCCTTCGACGGGCCGCATGAGGCGGGCGTACAGGTGATCGCTCCGCCGCAGGCCGTTGATCGCGCGCACGAGCTGGTCGAGGTCGCGGGGGACGAAGGGCTGTCGCATCTCGCGCTGCTCGTACGCGGTGAGCGCGCTCGCGTCGGCCACGAGCAACGTGTAGGCGCCGGCAGGCGCGGTGGCGGGGATAAGGAGGGGAATCGTCTCCACCCGGTCCTCTCCCCGGTAGGTGCGCATCTGCACCTTCACGGGGATGGTGGAGCCGGGGCGCACGGGCCCGCCCCTCTCGATCCAGGCGCGCTGCAGGCTGGCGCTCTGCACGGTCTCGTAGGACTCGACGGTGAGGTCCAGGCGATCCACCGTGACCTTCTGGAAGTTGTTGTTCATCACGAACGCGAGGGGCGCGGCCACGAGGGCGGCCGCCTGCACCGCGGGCTGGTTGACGGTGAAGAGGTCCTGCACGCGGATCTCCCGGCGGCCGCCGAAGCTCAGCCGGCCGTCCACGTGGAACGAGGACGTGCCGAACGCGCGCTCGTTGCCCTGCAGCACCGAGAGGAGCGACACGAACGTGAGCAGCGGCGAGAAGAGCTCGTCGTCCACGATGCGGTAGGAGAAGCGCCGCTCCACTCCGCGGCTCGTCTTGAGCTTCACGTCCACCGGGATCATGCGCGGCGTCGTGCCGAGCCGGCCCGACACCGCGACCAGGCGGTCCTGGTCCACGGTACCCACGGAGTCGAGGGCCGCCGCGATCTTCCAGGACTGCTGCAGGCTCGGGTAGATCGAGTAGACGTAGGCCTTCTTCATCGGGAACTGCGTGGGCCCGAGGTTGTAGAAGGGGTGGCCGAACGCGTAGACCCGGTCGTGGTCGATGTGCGTGATCGTGCCCGTGACCGAGAGGTCCATGTCTCCCTCGATCAGCGAGACGCCGACGGCCGCTCCCGGCTCGAGGGGGGGAAGGGGCTCGACGGCCTTGGCGCTTCCGGTTGTTCCCATGAGGGGCGCGAAGCCGAGCCCCGAGAAGACGCCGCGCGCCCATTCGAACGTGCCCGGGTCGAAGCCGGAGAAGACGAGGGGCAGCGCGAGCGGCGAGAGCGCGCTGGGCGACGGCGTCATCTGCGCCCCGTAGACGCTCGGCAGGATCGACTGGAGCGGCCGGCGGAAGGCGGCGGCCACCGCCTCGCGGTCGAGCGGCGACGAGAGACCGGAGAGGGTTTCCGCGGGCGGCTGGAAGCGCGCGGAGGCAGCCCGCGGCGTGTCCACCTTCGTCGCCTCGATCATCTCCCCGATGGGCGTGATGCCGGCGATCGGGTCCTTGCCGAAGGGGAACGAATAGGCGACGGCCCCCACGAGCTTGCCGTCGATGAAGACCGGGCTCCCGCTCATGCCCGCGATGACCCCGGTCTTCTCGAGCGGCCCCCCGTCGAGCCGGGCCAGGATGACGCTGTGCTTGGGCCCGATCGCGTTCTCGAGGACGCCCAGGATCTTCACCTGGAACTCGTCCACCCGAGTCCCCTCGAACACCGTCCGGCCCACCCCGGTCATTCCGGGGCGTACCTGGTCGAAGGGGAAGATCTCGGCGGCGCGGGAGGGGGCGGAAACGAGCGCCGCCCACGCCAGGGCCGCGAGCGTGAGCGACACGCGCATCTGCTTCATAGTAGGGTGGGGGGGAGGGGCCGTCAACGGTGGCCGCTTGACTGCCCTTCGGCGTGAACCGTAACATCGCCGAATTGCTCTCCGACGCACGGAGAGGTGGAGAGACAGAGCGTGTCCGAGACTCGAGCCGGAATGACCGCCGCGGAGACGGCGCGCGCCATTCCCGCCTGCATCCTGGCCTTCCTCGTTCCGGGGCTGGGCCATTTCTATCTGGGGAAGCGCAACAAAGGACTGATCTTCCTAGCCTGCCTGCTCGCCCTCTTCCTGATGGGCGTCGCCATGGAGTCGCGGCTGCAGCTCTACCTCGGCTTCGAGGACCCGCTGGCCCTCCTCTTCAGCATCGCGCAGATGGCCATGGGCGCCCCGTCCTTCCTGGCGCGCTCCGTCGGCTACGGGGTGGGCGACCCCGCCGCCATGAAGGCGGTGACCTACGAGTACGGCAACACCTTCACCGCGGTGGCCGGCCTCCTGAACATCCTCGTCATCCTCGACGCCTTCGACACCGCGGTCGGGAGGAAGCCGTGACCCATTCCCACCTCCTGAACCTCCTCGCCTTCTCCGCCCTCGTCTCCACCGTCTTCGCCACGCTCCTGCGCGACACCACGAAGGAGCGCCTGCGCTTCGGGCTCTGGGCCTTCGGGGCGTTCGTGCTCTCGACGCTCGTCCTCGGCTGGCTGATGAACCCGTTCCCCCGATAGGTTAGGTGGCGGCCGGGTCGCTGCGCGTCGCGGTCGTTCCCGGCGATGGGATCGGCGTCGAGGTCATCGCGGAGGCAGTGGGAGCCCTCAGCGCGGTAGCGGACGCCGCCGGCCGCGAGATCCGCATGACCCCGTTCGACTGGGGGGCGGAGCGCTATTTGAGAACGGGCGAGACGCTGCCCCCGGGCAGCCTCGAGCTCCTGAGCGGAGGCTTCGACGCGATCCTGCTCGGGGCGATGGGCGACCCGCGCGTGCCCGACAACCGGCACGCCGCCGACATCCTGCTCGGGATGCGCTTCAAGCTCGACCTCTACGTGAACTACCGGCCGGTTCGGCTCTTCCACGAGAAGCTCTGCCCGCTGAAGGGAGCGCGGCCCGCGGACGTGGACTTCGTGGTCTTCCGCGAGAACACGGAAGGGCTCTACGTGATGATGGGCGGCCACCTCAAGAAGGGCACGCCGGACGAGGTGGCGACCGAGATCGACGTGAACACGCGAAAGGGTGTGGAGCGCATCGTGCGCCACGCCTTCGAGTTCGCGGCGGCCCGCGGCAAGACGAAAGTGGTGATGGCGGACAAGTCGAACGTCCTCATCCACGCCCACGACCTCTGGCAGCGGGTCTTCAAGGAGGTGGCGGCCGGGTTTCCGGGGTTGGAGGCGCGGCACCTCTACGTGGACAACCTCGCCTTGCAGCTCGTCCGCGAGCCGCGGCAGTTCGAGGTGATCGTGACCTCGAACATGTTCGGCGACATCGTCACCGACCTCGCCGCGGCCCTTCAGGGCGGCCTGGGCATGGCCGCTTCCGGCAACATCCATCCGGGGCGGATCTCGCTCTTCGAGCCCGTGCACGGCTCCTCGCCGGCGATGGCGGGGAAGAACGTCGCCAACCCGATGGGGGCCATTCTCACCGCGGCGCTCATGCTCGAGCACCTCGGCTGGACCGAGGAGGCGAGCCGGCTCGAGTCCTCGGTGCGCTGGGCGGTGGAGAACGACGAGACGACGGCGGACATCGGCGGCACGCTCGGCACGCGCGAGGTGGGCCGGGCGATCCAGGCGCGGCTCCGCGCCTGAGGCTTCCGCGCTCTCGTCGTTTGTGGTGAACTAGAGGCATGACGTCGCGTACGGTCGCGCTCACCCCCGGCAAGCGCGTCCTCTTCCTCACCCGCGATCCCGAGCTCGTGAAGCGCCAGCTCCGCGGCGAACTCGACCTGCGCATGGCGGACCTGCGGGTCGAAGACCTCATGGACGACATCAACACCGACGCCATGACGCCGGCCTGGGCCTGCTTCGACTACCGGCCCGAGGACATAGCGCGCAACGCCTACGCGGGGATCACGATCGGCGGCGAGCGGCTCTTCCCGCAGGACTCGCTCAAGAACGGCAACTTCGAGGTGATCGTCTCCGGCTATCGGAAGGGTGTCGGCTCCTCGCGGGAGACGGCGGTGCAGGCGGAGAAGTGGTCGGGCATCCGCATCGCCATCGCCGCCTCGTTCGCCCCCATCCACGCCCGGAACAACATCGCCCAGGGCGTCCTCATGGGCGACCACGAGGTGCTGCGGCGGCTGCAGGCGGGGGAGGCGATGCCGCTGTCGGAGTTCCAGAAGGGCTGGGACCCGATCACGCAGGCGATCATCGAGCAGGGGGGGCTTTTTCCCTTTACGGAGGCGTATCGGCGGGGAGAGGTCGAGCTGCCAGAGGTGAAGAACGAGCCGCGGGCGATGACGCTCGCGGAAAAGATCTTGGCAAGACATCTCGCCGGCGCACACGGCGTCTCATACGTGAAACCGGGAGACGCCGTGTGTGTGAAGGTCGACGGGGGATACTCCCACGAGTTCACGACCGCGCAGGTCCACTACTTCCTGGAGCAGGAGCACGGCAAGGACTACGCGCTCGCCAACCCCGCGAAGTTCGCCGTCTTCGAGGACCACCTGATCTACGCGGACGGTGTCGCGAAGATGGCGCCCTTCTCGCCGAAGATCGAGGTCCTGCGCGAGATGCAGCGCGTCTTCCAGAGGAAGACGGGGGTCCAGGACTTCTCGGCGGTGGGCGGCGTCTCGCCGGGCATCTGCCACAGTGTCGCCCGCGAGAAGATCCTCGAGCCCGGCGACTTCATCCAGGCCACGGACAGCCACACCTGCATGGGCGGGGCCGTGGGGGCGCTCGCGTACGGCGTGGGCGCCACCGAGTACGCGGCGCTCGTCCACTCTGGCTTCACGTTCGTGGAGGTCCCGGAGTCGATCCGCTTCGAGCTGCGAGGGGCGCTGCGTCCCGGCGTCACCGCGAAAGACGTGATGCTCTACATCCTGGCCAACCACGCCCGGCGGCAGGAGACGCTCGACCGGGTGATGGAGTTCGGCGGCCCCGGCCTCCTCTCGCTGCCGCCGGACGAGAGGGCGACGCTCGCCAACATGGCGACCGAGTGCTCCGCCAAGGCCGGCGTCTGCGAGGCCGACGAGGAGACGCTGCGCTGGATCGCGGCAAGGCGGCCGGGCACGAGTGTCGAGAGCCTGCGCGCGAAGGTCGTCGCTCCCGATCCGGGTGCGAGCTACGCGGGCGGCGTCCACGTGATCGACCTCGCCTCGATCCGCCCGATGGTCGCGACGCCGGGGGATCCGGCGAAGGGCATCCCCTCGGACCCCACGAACGGCGCCTTCATCGACGAGCTCGACGACGTGAAGATCGACATCGCCTACGGCGGGTCGTGCACGGCGGGCAAGGAGGTGGACCTCGACCTCTACGCGCGGGTGATGCGCGAGGCCCTCCAGGCCGGCCGGCGCGTGAGCGACGGGGTCGACTTCTTCATCCAGTTCGGCTCGAAGAGCGTCGAGGAGTACGCGCGGCGGAAGGGCTACGTGGACGTGTTCGAGAAGACCGGCGTGCGCGTCATCCACCCCGGCTGCGGGGCCTGCATCGGCTGCGGGCCCGGTGTCTCCAGCTCGACGGAGCAGGTGACGATCTCCGCCATCAACCGGAACTACCAGAACCGCTCGGGGCCGGGGCGCCTCTACCTCGGGTCGCCCCTGACCGTGGCCGCCTCGGCAGTGGTGGGAAAGATCGCGGCCTACCGCGAAGGGATGTTCGGCTAGCTCCCGGCGGCGAGCCAGCGAGCCGTCCCCAGGCTGAGGTTGCTCTCCTGTGTGAAGACGACCTGGCGCCCCGTGCCGTCCGGCTGCATGACCACGATCCTCGACACGCCGGCGGCCACGTCCGTCTCCGTGAAGACGATTCCATTCGGCCCCCAGTCGGGGGCGCCGCGGTAGAGGTTGCCGGTGGCGATGACAGTGAGGTTGGTGCCCGAGATGGTCACCGTGCAGAGGTCCCACGTGCCGAGGCCCGCGTTGCCCGTCCCCGTGAGACGGCGGAAGACGAGCGAGCGGCCGTCGGGCGAGTAGTCGGGGTCGGTGTCGGAGCCGACGATATAGTCGGTCCCGATGAGGAGGTCGGTTCCGGGGCCGCCGCTCGTCACCGCCACCTGGGTCGCGGAGTTCTGGAATATGAAGATGCGCGACTTCCCGGCGGTGAGGCCGTCGAGCCGCTCGTAGGCGGCGACGCTTCCAGTGGGGTCGATGCGCGCGGCCCGCTCGCGCACGGACGCGCTCTGCGTGATGTTGCGGTTGTTCTGGCCGTTGGGGTCCATCGCGAAGAGGTCGTCTGTGCCGCCCTCGCCGCGGCCCGTGTAGATGATGACGCCGTCGAGCGGCGACCAGTCGACGCTGGAGGTGGCGATGGAGGAGGGGATCACCTCCGTGCCCACGCTGCGGCTCAGGTCCAGGAAGACGAGGGAAGGAAGGCCGGGCTGGCCGCCGAGCGTGCGGCGCGCGTAGACGCGCACACGATCGGGCGCGGCCGAGACCTCCGCGGTGTCGCACGGGGTGTCGCCGCCGTTGCAGTTGGTGAGCTGCGTGACACCGGACCCGTCGAGGTTGATCGCGTAGACCTCGCGGCCCGATCCCGGTGTCGTGGACCACTGGCCGCTCGTGAAGATGATCGCGGCGGTCGCGGGCGGGGGATGGCTCGTGGTGGACTGCGAGAACGGGTTCGGGTAATCGCGGTTGCAGGCGCCGATGAAGAGCAGCAGGAGAACGATGACGAGCCTCGATGCACGCATCGCGGCGAGCGTATGTCGCGCGCCAGAAGCAGTCAAGGCGCGGCGCCGCTCGTGCCGCGGCGATCCCCTCCCCCTACGTGGGGAGGGACAGGGTGGGGGGTCGATGAATGATCGGGTCGATCAATGATCGCGTGCTATAGTGCGGGTTTCGCCGAGGCCCGCATCGATGCCGCGTGAGGTCGTGATCCTGGCAGGCGCGCGTACGCCCATGGCCGAGTACGTGGGCGCCTTCAAGGACGTCTCCGCCCTCGACCTGGGAGCGCACGCGTCCCGCGCCGCCCTCGAGCGCTCGGGTGTCCCCGCCGCCGCCGTCGACCAGGTGGTGATGGGCAACGTGCTCCAGACCTCGGGCGACGCGATCTACGGGGCCCGGCACATCGCCTTGAAGGCGAACGTTCCGGTCGAGGTCCCGGCCCTCACCGTCAACCGCCTCTGCGGCTCGGGCCTGCAGGCCGTCATCTCGGGAGCCCAGGCCATCCTGCTCGGCGAGTCGACGGTCGCCCTCGTGGGCGGCACCGAGAACATGACGCAGGCTCCTCACGTGATCCGGGGGGCGCGCACGGGGCTCCGCCTGGGCGAGGGCAAGCTCGAGGACAGCTTGATGGTGGCCCTCCTCGACACCCGCTGCGGCCTCTACATGGCCCAGACCTCCGACAACCTCGCCCGCCAGCACGACATCTCGCGCGCGCAGATGGACGCCTACGCGCTCCGGAGCCAGAAGGCGGCGGCGGCGGCGCGCGAGCGGGGCGTCTTCCGCGACGAGATCGCCCCCATCGACGTCGCCCAGGGGCGGAAGACCGTTCGTGTCGAGGAGGACGACCACCTCCGGCCCGACACGACGCTCGAAGGCCTTGCCGCGTTGAAGCCGGCCTTCGGCAAGGACGGCCTCGTCACCGCCGGCAACGCCAGCGGGATCGTGGACGGCGCGGCCGCGCTCGTGATCGCCGAGCGCTCGGAGGCGGAGCGGCGCGAACGGAAGCCCTTGGCCCGGATCGTCTCCTGGGGCCTGGCGGGGGTCCCGCCCGAGATCATGGGCATCGGCCCGGTGCCCGCCTCGCGCAAGGCACTCGAGAAGGCCGGGCTCGCGGTAAGAGACCTGGACGTCGTAGAGGTGAACGAGGCCTTCGCCGGCCAGTACCTGGCCGTGGAGAAGGAGCTCGGCCTCGACCGCGAGAAGACGAACGTGAACGGGGGAGCGATCGCGCTCGGCCACCCACTCGGTGCGACGGGCGCGCGGCTGCTCCTCACCCTGGCCCTCGAGCTCCGGCGGCGCCGGGGACGCTACGGCCTCGCCACCGCGTGCATCGGCGGGGGACAGGGCATCGCGATGATCATCCAGAACGAGGGATAGACGATGGCGATCCAGAGGGTCGGGGTCGTGGGCTGCGGCCTCATGGGCTCCGGCATCGCGCAGGTGTGCGCGGAGGCGGGGTACCCGGTGGTCGTGCGAGAGGTCTCGGACGACTTGCTGAAGAAGGGCCTGGGACGGATCGAGGGGTTCCTCAAGAAGGGCGTGGAGAAGGGGAAGGTCGCTCCGGAGCGGATGAAGGAAGTCATGGGCCGGCTCGAAGGGACCACCTCGCTCGAGGCGCTCGGGAAGAGTGACCTCGTCATCGAGGCCGTCGTCGAGAATCTCGACACGAAGCGGGAGGCCTACTCCGTCCTCGACCGCGTGTGTGGCCCGCAGACGATCTTCGCCTCCAACACGTCCTCGCTCTCGATCACGGAGATGGCGGCGACGACGAAGCGGCCGCAGCGGTTCGTGGGCCTGCACTTCTTCAACCCGGTCCCGCTGATGAAGCTCGTGGAGGTCGTGCGCTCGCCGCTCACCGATCCCGCCGTGTTCGACGAGGTCCACGCGTTCGCGAAGACGCTCGGCAAGACGCCGGTCAAGGCCTCCGACAAGACCGGCTTCATCGTGAACCGGCTGCTCGTGCCCTACCTGCTCGACGCGATCCGCGCTCTCGAGGAAGGCGTGGGTTCGGTCGTGGACATCGACGAGGGGATGCGGCTGGGCTGCGGCCACCCGATGGGGCCGTTCACGCTCCTCGACTTCGTGGGGCTCGACACCACGTACTACATCGCGAACATCATGTTCGACGAGTTCCGCGAGAAGCGGTTCGCCCCGCCCCCGCTCCTCAAGCGCATGGTCCAGGCGGGGATGAACGGCAAGAAGTCCGGCAAAGGCTTCTACGACTACTCGAAGGAGCCCGTGGTGGCGACACCGGGCCTGGTCTAGACCGATGAGCTACGAGAACCTGCGGCTCGAGGAGAAAGACGGCGTCGCCGTCGTCACCGTCAACCGTCCGGACAAGCTGAACGCGCTGAACGATCGCACGATGGCGGAGCTGGACGCCGTGTTCACAGCACTCGCCGCCGACGACGAGGTCCGCGGCGTGATCCTCACCGGCGCCGGCGAGAAGGCGTTCGTGGCGGGGGCCGACATCGGCGAGCTCGCGACGCAGAGCCCGGTCCAGGGAAAGGAGCGGTCGATCCACGGCCAGAAGATCCTCGACCGGATCGAGGGCTTTCCGAAGCCGGTGGTCGCGGCGGTCAACGGCTTTGCCCTCGGCGGCGGCTGCGAGCTCGCGATGGCCTGCCACGTGCGCGTGGCTTCCGAGAACGCACGGATGGGAACGCCGGAGGTGAAGCTCGGCATCATGTGCGGCTACGCGGGCACGCAGAGGCTCCCGCGGCTCGTCGGGAAGGGCCGCGCGCTCGAGATCCTCCTGACGGGGGAGATGGTGGACGCGGCGGAGGCTCACCGGATCGGCCTCGTCAACAAGGTCGTCCCCAAGGACAAGCTCCTCGGCGAGGCGGAGGCGCTGCTGCGCAAGATGCTCGCGAACGGCCCGATCTCGCTCCGATTCACGATCCAGGCGGTGAACGGCGGCCTCGAGATGCCGATCGACGAGGCGCAGGCCCACGAGGCCGCGCTCTTCGGCCTCATCTGCACCACCGAGGACATGAAGGAAGGGACGAAGGCCTTCCTCGAGAAGCGGCCGGCCAAGTTCCAGGGAAAGTGAAGCAGGCCTCTCAGGACCGCGCGTCGGCTCGCGGGCTCCGTGTCGCGATCGTGCGGGCGCGCTTCAACGCGGCGGTGACGGACGGGCTCCTCGCGGGCGCGCAGGAGGCGCTCGCGGAGATGGGGGCTTCGGCGCGGGACGTCGTCGTGGTGGATGTGCCCGGTGCCTTCGAGCTCCCGGTGGCGGCGCGGGCGGCCGCGCGCTCGCGCCGATTCGACGCGGTCGTCGCCCTCGGGGCCGTGATCCGCGGGGAGACCGACCACTACGAGCACATCGCGCGGGAGGCCGCGAGCGGGCTGGCGCGGGTGGCCGTACGCACCGGCGTTCCCGTGGGC
>JBKPBQ010000558.1:0-11331 GCA_046726955.1 Acidobacteriota bacterium | reverse complement strand
GATCTGCAGAGACATCAGCCGTCCCGCGTCCGGGTAGGGGAACGGCGACAGGAGCACGTTCTCGATCACGCTGTACAGCGCGGTGGACGACCCGATCCCGAGCCCGAGGGTGATGATCGCGACGGCGGCGAACCCGCGGCTCTTCACGAGGCCCCGCAGGCCGTAGCGAACGTCCGCGCCCAGCGATTTGAACCAGGGCTCACGCATCACGCACCTCGTCGCTGGTTGTGACGCGCGGCCGGCGGAAAAGGTTCAGCGAGTCTTGCCGAGGGCCTGCGCGATCGCGGTCTCCGCCAGCGGCGCCATCACCGCGTAGCCGGCGGCGTTGGGGTGGAGGCCGTCGTTGTTCAGGTCGGGCTTGAGCATCCCGCGCGCGTCCGCGGTGGCCGACCAGTAGTCCAGGTAGGCGTGGCCGTTCGCCTTCGCGTAGTCCGCCATCCAGGCGTTGATCGCCTTGAGCCGGGCGAGCGGACGATCCTGAGTGCGGGCCAGGGCCTGTCCGATCTGGTCGCGCTTGTCGTCGGACACCGGGAGGAGCGAAGCGAGCACGACCGCGATGCCGTGGGCCTTCGCGAGCTCCGCCATGCTCGCCAGGTTGTCCTCGATCGCCTCGTTCGTCGCGGGTCCCGCGTTGGCGGCGACGTCGTTCGTCCCCGCGAGGATGACCACCGCGCCGGGCTTGAGGGCGATCACGTCCGGGCGGAAGCGCACGAGCATCTGGGACGTGGTCTGGCCGCTGATGCCGCGATTGACGTAGGGGCGGCCCGGAAAGAACCCACCGTAGCCGGCCTTCGACCAGTTGTCCGTTATCGAGTCGCCGAAGAAGACGACCCGCCGCTCGCCCGGAGCGGGCGCCGCGAGGGCGGCGTTTGCGGCAGCGAAGCGCCCGAGCCGTCCGTAGTCGGCGGCGACGAACTCGAGGCAGGCCTTCTCCTCTCCGGGAAAACGGCGGCAGCCGGACGGCCAGACCGGGTACTTCCACTCCGCGGGGGGGAGCGCGTACTGCCCGGGGAAGGCCACCTCCGCCGTGGCCGGGCTCGGCACGGGCGCGGGCGCCGGCGCCGCGGCCTGGGCGAGAAGGAGCTGCGCCGAGAAGGAAAGCGTGAGAAAGATGGCGGCCGTCCGCAGGTGGTTCGTTTGGTTCATTGGATTCCTTTCCCCGAAGAGCACTCGAATATACTGCCGAGCGCCGCGGGCGCGGGAGGGGGAATGGAGCCGACGCGACGACGGTTTCTGGCCACGGGCGCCGCCGCCTTCGCCGTCGCTTCCACGGGACGGGCTCGGGCGGACTGGGAGCCGAGCCAGCGCTACCCCGATCCGTCGATCAAGATCCTCGACCCCGCCTTCACGAAGTACCGCGTGAACTCCGCCAAGGTCGAGCGCCTCGGCACCGGCTTTCGCTGGTCCGAGGGGCCGGTGTGGTTCGGCGACGGCCGCTTCCTGCTCTGGAGCGACATCCCCAACGATCGGATCCTGAAGTGGGAGGAGGAGACGGGCGCGATCAGCGTCTTCCGCAAGCCGTCGAACAACGCCAACGGGAACACGCGCGACCGCCAGGGCCGGCTCGTCACCTGCGAGCACGACGCGCGCCGAGTCACGCGCACCGAGCACGACGGCGGCATCACCGTCGTCGCCGACCGGTTCGAGGGCAAGCCGCTCAATTCCCCGAACGACGTCGTGTGCAAATCGGACGGCTCCATCTGGTTCACCGACCCGCCGTTCGGCGTGCTCGGCTACTACGAGGGCCATCGCGCGGAGCCGGAATTGCCCACGAACGTCTATCGCGTGGACCCGGCCGACGGCGGCCTCACGGTCGTGGCCGGCGACGTGAGCCGCCCCAACGGCCTCGCCTTCTCGCCGGACGAGAAGCGGCTGTACGTGATCGAGGCCGGCACCTCGCCCCGGTACATCCACGCGTACGACGTCGTGGACGGCCGCCGGCTCGCGAACAAGAGGAAGCTCGTGGACGCCGGCCCGGGAACGCCGGACGGGATGCGCGTGGACGTGGACGGCAACCTCTGGGTGGGCTGGGGAATGGGCGAGCCCGGCCTCGACGGGGTGGCCGTCTTCACTTCCGAGGGGAAGCCGATCGGGCGCATCGACCTACCCGAGCGCTGCGCCAACGTTTGCTTCGGCGGCCGCCACCGCAACCGGCTCTTCATGGCCGCCTCGACTTCGCTCTACTCGCTCTACGTGAACACGCAGGGCGTGGCCGGCGGATGAGCGCCGCGGCCGCCCGAGGAGGCTCCTCATGCATCGGCGGGACTTCGTGACGTCTTCGATCGTGGCGGCGGCCGTTTCGTCGGACTCAGCCCGAGCGGCGGACAGCGACGCCCGTCCCCGGCTCCTGGAGCTGCGCCGGTACCGGCTGCGATTCGGAGCGCCGCAGGCGCGGTTTACGGAGTACGCGAAGATCCTCGTTCCGGCGTTGAACCGGGTGGGGGTCAGCCCCGTAGGTGCTTTCACGGTCATGGTCGGCCCCGACAACCCGTCGGTCTATCTGCTGCTGTCGCATCCGAACGCCGACTCGCTCCGCACGATTCGCGATCGGCTGGCCGGCGATCCCGAGTATGCGAAGAACGCCGAGCCCTTCCGCACTCCCCCTGCGACGGATCCGCTCTACGTGACCCGCGAGTCTTCGCTGATGGTTCCATTCGAGACCATGCCCGACGTGGAGCTACCCAAGGGCCCAGCCGCGGCGCCCTCGCGTGTCTTCGAGCTTCGCCTGTACGCGAGCCACAGTGAAGCGGCGGGCCTTAAGAAAGTGGAGATGTTCGAGAAGGCGGGCGAGATCGCGATCTTCCGGCGGGTGGGGCTGAATCCGATCTTCTTCGGACGCAACGTGAGCGGCCCCGTGCTTCCGAGCCTCACCTACATGCTCGGCTTCGCGGACGTGGCCGCGCGCGAGAAGGCCTGGAGCACGTTCCGGGAAGATCCGGAGTGGACGAAGCTCAGTACCACCGCCGGCTACACGAACGCGGAGATCCTCACCACCACAAGCAACTGGCTGCTCCGACCGACCGACTACTCGCAGATATAATGAAGATTCGACACTGATGCGGGTTCCCGCCCT
This sequence comes from Acidobacteriota bacterium, assembly GCA_046726955.1. GTDB lineage: Bacteria > Acidobacteriota > Vicinamibacteria > Fen-336 > Fen-336 > CAVPGH01. Next base: position 8,258 of record JBKPBQ010000558.1, on the reverse strand, counting down.
CCTGGCCGCACTGATCCTGGTTGCCCTCCCCGGTTGCGGACGGGGGGCCAACGCCACCCGCGGCCCCAAGCCCGTGAAGGCGAAGGTCCTGACCGTGGAGCACAAGGAGATACGTCGCGACGTGCTCTCCGTGGGCTCGCTCTTCCCCTACGAGGAGGTCGCCGTCAGCTCCGAGATCGAGGGCAGGGTCGAGCGCGTCCTCGTGGACGTCGGCGACAAGGTGGACAAGGGCCAGGGGCTCGTGAAGGTGCTGCCGGTCGAGCTCGAGCTCGGAGCGGACCAGCAGCGCGCGGCCTACGAGCAGACGCGAGCCCGGCTCGGGATACCCGAAGGCGGCGACGACCTGCGCGATCCCACCGACGCCGCGGAGGTGAAGCGGGCCCAGGCCGCGCTCGAGGACGCCCAGCAGAAGTACGAGCGCTCGAAGTCGCTCTTCGAGGAGGGCCTCCTCTCGAAGTGGACGTACGACGAAGCCGAGGCCAACTACAAGTCAGCCAAGGCCGCCTACGACCTCGCCCGCCAGTCGGTCGAGAACCTGCGCGCCGAGCTGCAGCAGAAGCGCGCGGGCCTCCGGCTCGCGGAGAAGAAGCTCAGCGACACGGTCATCCGCGCCCCCTTCGCCGGCCACGTCAAGTCGCGCATGGTCGAGCAGGGGCAGTACCTGCGCGTCCAGACGCCGGTCATGGTCATCGTGAACACCGACCCCCTCCGCGTGCGGCTCAAGGTGCCGGAGAAGGTGGCGAGCTGGGTCGCCGTCGAGCAGCCCGTGTCGGTCACGGTCGAAGCCTATCCGGGGCGTACGTTCACGGGAACGATCTCGCGCATGAGCCCGTCCGTCGACACCCAGACCCGCACGCTCGAGCTGGAGGCGCTGCTGAAGAACGAGGACGGCCTGCTGAAGCCGGGCTTCTTCGCGCGTGCGACCATCGCCTCCGGGCAGGTGGAGAGCGTCCTCACCGTCCCCCACGACGCCGTGCGCTACGTGTTCGGCGTCTACAAGGTCTACACGGTCGACGGGAAGACGCTCAAGGAGCAGGAGATCAAGCTCGGCGAGCGCAACGGTGACGAGGTCGAGGTCGTCGAGGGCCTGAAGGACCGTCAGCAGATCGCCGTTCCCCTCGAAGGCCAGGAGCCCGTGGACGGCGCTCCCGTAGAACCGGCGAAGTAGGTCGTGGGTCTCGTCGAGCTCTGCGTCAAGCGTCCCGTCTTCACGGTGATGCTCGTCGCCTTCCTCACGACCCTCGGCATCTTCTCCTTCCGCGACCTCGGCGTCGACCTCTTCCCCAAGGCCGACCCCGCGACCGTGAACATCACCATCCGGCTCCCCGGCGCCACGCCCGAGGAGGTCACGACCCAGGTCGTGATGCCGATCGAGGAGGCGCTGGCGACTTTGTCCGGCCTCGACGAGCTGCAGGTGATGACCACGGAAGGCACGACGCGTATCACCGCCCGATTCGTGCTCGAGCGCGACATCGCGGACGCGGCCCAGGACGTGCGGGAGAAGGTCTCGGGGGCGCTGCGCGACCTTCCCCCCAACATCCTGCCTCCGGTCATCCAGAAGGCGGACCCCGACTCGGACTCCGTGGTCGCGGTCGTCGTGGCCAGCCCGCGCAGCCTCCGCGAGACGAGCGAGATCGCGGACAAGCAGGTCAAGCGCATCCTGGAGACCGTCGACGGCGTGGGCGAGGTCTCGATCACGGGGGCCCGCGAGCGCCAGGTCCGGGTCTTCGTGGACGCGGACAAGCTGCAGGCCCACAACCTCACGATCACCGACGTCGAGCACGCGATCCGCGACGAGAACGTGGAGGTGCCGGGCGGCCGCATCTCGCGGGCGCAGACCGAGCTCGGGGTCCGCACGCTCGGCCGGATCGGGGCGGTCGACCAGTTCGAGGACATCATCGTCGCGAACGTGGCCGGCACGCCCATCCGCGTGCACGACATCGGGCGGGTAGAGGACACGTTCGCCGAGCCGCGGACCTGGAACCGCCTGGAGGGCAAGGAGGCGGTCTCCCTCGAGGTCCGCCGCCAGGCCGGCACCAACACCGTGCGCATCATCGACGCCGTCAAGAAGAAGCTCAAGGAGATCCAGCGCACGCTCCCCCGCGACGTGGAGCTGCGGATCATCAAGGACCAGTCGGTCTTCTTCAATGCGTCGATCGCCTCCCTCCAGGAGCACCTCCTCTTCGGGAGCGTCCTCGCGAGCCTCGTGGTGCTGCTGTTCATCCGCGACGTCCGCTCCGTCGTGATCGCCGCCCTCGCCATCCCCACCTCGGTCGTGGCCACGTTCACGCTGCTCAAGGTCATGGGCTTCACCCTCAACAACATGACGCTCCTCGCCCTCACCCTCGCCGTTGGCATCGTGATCGACGACGCGATCGTGGTGCTCGAGAACATCGTCCGCTACATCGAGGAGAAGACGGTCCCGCCGTTCGCAGCCGCCATCATCGCCACCAAGGAGATCACCCTCGCCGTCCTCGCCACCACCATCTCGCTCGTCATCATCTTCCTGCCCATCGCGTTCATGACCGGCTACGCGAAGCGCTACGTGAACGAGTTCGGGTGGACGATGGCCTTCTCCATCCTCGTCTCCATGCTCATCAGCTTCACGCTCACGCCCATGATGAGCTCCCGCTTCCTGAAGAAGAGCGAGGCCGCGGCGGGGCACACGTCGAAGGATTGGAAGTTCTTCCAGTGGACGGACCGGAAGTACGGCGAGCTGCTCGCCTGGTCGCTCGACCACCGGGGGCGGGTCATGGGCGTCGCCCTCCTCGTCTTCCTGTCCACGTTCCCGCTGAACATGCTGGTCGGCCGCGACTGGATCCCTCCGGACGACCAGTCCGAGCTCACCGTCTCCCTGAACCTCCCCGAGGGCACGTCGCTCGACGAGACGACCCGCGTCATCGGCGAGCTCGCGGACCGGATGGCGAAGACGACCAAGGAGATCCAGTTCGTGAACCCCTACGTGCACGAGGGGCTCACGAGCCACGCCCACATCTACGTGCGGCTCGTCGACCTCGAGGAGCGCAAGCGCAGCAACCTCGACGTGGCCGCGGACATCCGCAAGCTCTGCGCTCAGATCCCGAACCTCCGCTACAAGGTCGTCATCCCCTCCGCGCTCGGGGGCGGCGAGCAGTTCTTCCCGGTCCGGGCGTACGTGCTCGGCCCCGATCTCGTGGGCACGGCCGAGCTCGCGAAGAAGATCGCGGACCGCCTGCGGCAGGAGAAAGGGCTGCTCGACGTGGAGCCGATGGTCAGCCTCAACAGCCCGGAGCTCCAGGTCAAGATCGACCGCTCGCGGGCGAGCGACCTCGGGGTGCGGGCCGCGGACGTGGCGGGGGCGGTCCGCCTCATGATCGCGGGCGAGGACCAGATCTCGACCTACAAGGAGGAGGACGAGCAGTACGACGTGACGCTCCAGCTCCTACCCGAGCAGCAGAAGGACCCGGAGCGGCTGGCCCGCCTCATGATCCCGTCCTCCAAGGTGGGCCAGGTGCGCCTCGACAACGTGGCCACGATCGAGCGCGGGCTGGGGCCGGCGCGCATCGAGCGCTACAACCGGCAGTTCCAGGTCTCGGTGAACGCGAACACCACCCCCGACTTCCCGCTCGATGCCGCCGCCCGCACGGTCACGGCCGCCTTCCGCGACGTCGGCCTCCCCCCCGGCTACACGTTCAAGTTCGGAGGGAACGTCAAGATCCTCGACGAGACGACGGGCAACCTGATCCTCGCCTTCCTGCTCGCCTGCATCTTCATGTACATGGTGCTGGCCGCGCAGTTCGACAGCTTCGTCCACCCCTTCACGATCATGCTGTCGCTGCCGCTCTCCGTCCCGTTCGCGCTTCTCTCGCTCTGGCTCACCGGCCGCACGCTCAACCTCTGGAGCGCCCTCGGGGTCCTCCTGCTCCTCGGCATCGTGAAGAAGAACGGGATCCTCCAGGTGGACTACACGAACAAGCTCCGCGAGGGCGGGATCCCCCTCCGCGAGGCCATCCTGCGCGCGAACCACGTGCGGCTGCGGCCCATCCTCATGACGACGGTGGCGATCGTGGCGGGCCTCGTGCCCACGGCGATCGGCATGGGCGCGGGATCGGCCCAGCGCTCCGCGGTGGCGGTCACGATCATCGGCGGCCAGAGCCTGTGCCTGCTCCTGACCCTCCTCGTGACTCCCGTCGCCTACTCGCTCTTCGCGGAGGCCGCCGAGCGGGGCTTCGTGGAGACGATCCGGCCCGTGATGGATCGGGTGCGACTCCGAGTCACCCCGCCCGCGGGAGCAGCACCCGGCGGCGGCCCGACCCCGGAGCCCTGACCGCCCCCTCGTAGGCGGAATCGACCCCGCCGCCCCGCTGCACGGCGCCGGGCGGGTGGCGCCGGCTCATCCACCCGCCCCCGAGGCTCGTCCGCCTGATCTACCGCTCGTCGCTCTCCGGCGGACTGTCCCCCTCGCGACCACCCCGCGAGGACGACCCCACGAAGTAGCCCATCACGTCGACGACGAGGTCCACGGTGCCGGTGCTGCCGTTGATCACGGCGACGAACGCCACCGCGCCGCTGGCGTCGCTGGCCAGCTCGATGATGGCGTTGTTGCCGCGGGTGGTGCCGGCGTTGAAGTTGAGTGTGCTGGTCGCGGGCACGGCGCCGTCAGCCGGGTAGGCCGTGAGGTGCCCGAAATCTGTCGGGTCGACGGCCGTCATGTTGAAGTACACGGCAGTGGCGTCCGCCGGCACCCCGCAGCTGCCCGCCACCACGACCGTGCGTGGCACGCCGGACGAGAGCGGCGGCCCCTGGCCGACCAGGCGCGTGTCGAGCAGGCGGCAGGCCGTGACCGCGAAGTAGGCGCCCGGAGGGATGACCGGTTGCACGACCACGTCGGTCGTGCCCGCAGCGGAGGGGCAGCCCCCGACGGTGACCGTCACCGAGTAGGTGCCGGCGTCGGCGAGGGTGGCGTTGGCCCGCGTCGGGTTCTGGAGCGACGACGTGAACCCGTTCGGACCCGTCCAGGCGTAGGTGGCCCCGGCCACGAGCGGCGTGCTGAGGGCGATAGTGTCGCCTTCCGTGTAGGGACCGGTGTTGCTCGCCGTCGGCGTCGCCGGAATTACGCTGACGACCACGTCCGTGGTGCCCGCGGCCGAGGAGCAGCCGTTGACGGTGACGGTGACCGAGTAGGTGCCGGCGTCGGCCAGCGTGGCGTTGGACCGCGTCGGGTTCTGGACCGACGAGGTGAAGCCGTTCGGGCCCGTCCACGCGTACGTAGCCCCGGCTACCGTCGGCGACAAGAGCGCGATCGTCGTCCCCTCGCAGTACGGACCGGTGTTGCTCGCCGTCGGCGTCGCCGGGACGGCGTTGACCACCACGTTCGTGGTCCCCGCCGCCGAGGGGCAGCCGTTGACGGTGACGGTGACCGAGTAGAGGCCGGCGTCGGCCGCGGTGGCGTTGGACAGCGTCGGGTTCTGGAGCGAAGACGTGAAGCCGTTCGGACCCGTCCACGCGTAGGTGGCCCCGGCCACCGCCGGCGTCGAGAGCGAGACCGTCGCCCCCTCGCAGTACGGGCCGCCGTTGCTCGCCGTCGGCGCGGCCGGGAAGGGGTTGACGACCACGGTGGTGCTGCCGGCTGGCGATGTGCACGCGCCGATGGTCGTCGTCACCGAGTAGATGCCGGCATCGGCGACGGTGGCGGCGGGCCGGGTGGGGTTCTGGAGCGCAGACGTGAAGCCGTTCGGGCCCGTCCACGCGTACGTGACCCCGGCCACCGTCGGCGTCGAGAGCGTGATCGTCGCCCCCTCGCAGTACGGACCGGTGTTGCCGGGCGTGGGCGCGGCCAGTGGACAGACGGTGGCGTAGCAGACCTGCACGTCGAGCAGCGTGGGCGTGACCGTGCTGTCCGTCGTGTCCAGGTAGGCCTTGTACTCCAGGTAGCGGAAGCCGTCGAACTGCGCGAGCGAAGCGCCGGTGGTCGTGAAGAACGTGGCCGCCGTGCCGTCGGGGCCGACGAAGTTGAAGGGCCCGAACGAGCTGTTGCTCGCGGCCACCTGGAAGCGCAGCGTGGTGCCGGCCGGGACGGTGGCGGTCCAGGAGAGCGTCGACCACGTGGTGGTGAAGCCCGGTAGCGGGTTGCTGTCCTTGAGCGAGGAGACGAGGTTGCCCGACGCCGCGAAGCCGGTATTCACGTAGACCTTGAAGTTGTAGTCGCGGGTCGCATCGGCGCTCCACGTAGCGCCACTGTCGGCCGAGAGGACGCGCGAGCCGTTGGCATAGGTGCTGGGACTGGAACGGATCCAGAAATAGCCCGAGCCGGCGGGCGCCGAGACCGGATGCAGGATCAAGGCGTACTGCGTTCCGGAGGTCAGCATCGGAGGCGAACCGAAGGTCCCCGTGGCCGACGTGGTCGCCCCGGACGCGAACAGGGATCCTGGGATGGTTGTGCTGGCGAGGTCGGCGCCGGTGGGCAGACCCGCGCTCGTGGCGCGAATCGACAGCGTCAGGTTGGGCGGAGTGGCGCCACATCCGTTACAAAAGAGCTGGACGTCGACCTTGGTGACGGGGCCGGTCACGCCCGAGACGAACGTTTGGCCCGTCCAGTTGGGTGTGCCGAAGCCGGTCCCAGTGGTCGTACCCGCCGAGTTCGACTGGTCGACCACCGTGAGGTTGCTCAGTACGACGTCGCCCGGGCTGGTGGTGAGGTCGACGTTCGTGCCCACACCGGCCTGGAAGTCCGACTGCGAGGTGTCGTTCGGGCAATTGCTCGACGGCGCCCCCGCCAGGGAGAAGTGCCTTGTGGTGGTGCCGCCGTCGGTGACCACGACCGTGCCCTGGGTAGCCGAGACGTATCCGGCCGCGCTGGCGGTGATGCTCGGATAAGTGCCGGCCGGGAGGTCGGTGAACTGGTAGCTGCCGGACCCGTCCGTCGTCGTGGTCCGGCTGCCGAGCGCCACGGAGGCGTTCGCGATCGGGGAACCGTCCGACGTCGCGGTCACGGTGCCGTCGACGGTGCCGCCGGCGCCCACCGGCGTGCACTCGGCGTACTTGAACTTGCCGATGCGGGTCTTCCAGCGCTTGTCGAAGGCCTGGGAGGCCGGGTTGGCGTACTCGTTCGTATACCAGAACGTGCAGCCGTCGGGATCGAGCGTCATGGCGCTGTAGTCGCCCCAGCGCGTGGTCCCGGTCTGCGAGGCCGTACCCGTGAAGAGCGTCTGCTCCGTCAGGCCCAAGGTGTTGACGGGGTCGGTCGCCAGCCGGCCGGCATACTTGATGGAGGGAAAGATCGTGCTGCTGGACGTGCTGTAGCCGAGCGCCAGGTCGCCCTGGCGGTCGAGCGCCAGGCTGGGCATGAAGCGGTGCACCACGTTGGCGCCGTCCGGATCCCAGGTGGCCGCCTGGGGGATGTTCGCCGCCACCGTACCGCCGCTGATGTCCACCTGGTACCAACGCGGCGCCGCGAAGCCGGCGGTATTCGCTCGCCGCACCGTGTGCGGAACCCACAGCGACTCGGCCCCGGCGAGGTTCGTGTACTGGTTCTGCATCATGGCGCGGATCTGGAGCACGTCCAGGAGGGTGGCCGTCCCCGGCTGCGGCGCGTTCGCGACAGCGGCGTTCGGCCACGAGGTGGCAGCGAGAGGCGTGTCGGGACCGGTGAACGTCGACAGCGAGATGCTCTTCCAGTCGGCGTGGAACTTGTAGACGGTGAGCGCGTTGAGGAAGAGCCAGCTGGAGATGTAATAGTTCGGGGTGCCGGGCGGAGGGGTGCCGGTCTGGAGACGGGCATTGCTGGGCAGCAAGGTGAAGTCGCCGCCGCCGACGTTGAACTCGATCACCTGCACCGTCGGCGCGCCGGCGTACATCTGCGCCTTGTTGAAGGCCCAGACCCGGACGCCCTGGAAGCTGCTGCCGGACGCGAAGCCGAAGGTGTTCGACGACATGTAGATGCCGTCGGTCCAGACGCCGAACTTCGGGTAGTCGTTGAGGACGTCGGTGAGCCGGATCGAGTAGAAATTCCAACCGCCGGCGACGGGATCGGCGGTCTTCGAGACCGCGAAGCACTGGAACGCCTCCGGCGGATTGACGTTGCCCGAGCCATCGAGCGTGAAGGCGAAGTCCGTGATCACCCAGCGGTCCTCGAAGGTGTCGTAGAGCACCACGGGATCGCCGAAGTTCTCCGTGTCGCACTGGTTGCCGAAGCTGCCCTGGCTCATGAGGGTGTCGAACGTGAAGGCCGTGATCAGGGAGCCGTCGGCCTTGCTGTAGATGCCGACGGAGGTGTTGAC
>JBKPBQ010000557.1:0-17047 GCA_046726955.1 Acidobacteriota bacterium | reverse complement strand
GACTCCCACCGCGAGGATGCATCCGCGGCCGCCGACGTTCAGGAGCCGGGCCGCGAGTAGCATCCTCCGGGTGCGGCCGTCGCGCGTGCGGTAGGGCAGGACGTACTCGTCCACCGAGCCGCGCTGCCGGATGCAACGCAGCATCTCCTCGGGGTTCGTCCAGAGGCCGACCTCCTCGCCGGTGCGGCCGACGATCTCCGCCGGCGTGTAGCCGCTCAGGCCCACGAGCGCCTCGTTCACCTCGATGAAGCGCCCCTCGAGCGTGCAGAGGGCGACGCCGATCGGGCTCTCCTGAGATCCCGTGGGCAGCCCTTCCGTGCCCTGGCGCTGCGCGATCTCGCGGCTCAGCGCCTCGAGCACCGGGAGCAGTGCCGGCAGTGCGTGCGCGCCGGGAACGGGCGAGGCGGCGTCCACACGCGGCTGGTTGTCGGGTTCGGCGGATCGAGCGGCGTCCTGGGTCGTCATGGCTCTCCCACGAGGTTGAAGGCCGTGCGTGCGACGTTCGCGAGCGGCTGGGGTTTGCGGAGCACGGCCCGCGCCCCCAGGCGCAGGGCTTCCCGCTCCACTTCGTGGGACACGTAGGCGCTCATCACCACGACCGGCGTCTCGGACTCCCGGGCGCGGAGAGTGCGAAGGACGTCGAGTCCAGAGCACTCGGACGGATCGAGCCGGATGTCCAGGATCAGCAGGTCGAAGCTCTCGCGCGCGAGCGCCTTCTCCGCCTCCGAGACATCGCGGGCGGGCACCACGGAAAAGCCCAGCTCCCGGAAATACTTCGACATGGGCCGGAGGATCGCCTCCTCGTCGTCGACCAGCAGGAGGCGCTTGCCCGACCGTTCCGGGGTGCGCGTGTGCCGCTTCGCGTCTTCCACGACTTCTCTTCATGGCAACGGACGTGCCACTCACCCGAACGAGAGAAGCCAAACCCGCACAGCTACTTATGACCCGGAGCGCTGGCTCGTCGTTTCCAGTTTCCGGGACGGCGTCCGGGATTCCGGACGGCTCAGCCGCGCAGCTTCGGGATCGCTATGCCGTGCTTCTTGATCTTCTCGTAGAGGGAGCTGCGCGAGACGCCCAGGACCTCGGCGGTGCGCGGCACGGCCCACGAGTGGCTCCTGAGCATCTGCTCGATATGGTGGCGCTCCGCCTCCTCGAGGGTTCGGGGACGCGCGCTTCGCGCTTCCGGAGCGGCACCCGCCAGGCCCTCGCGCAGGTCTTCGGCCTCGAGGGTCGTTCGCGAGGCGAGGAGGACGCCGTGCTCGAGGACGTTGCGCAGCTCGCGGACGTTGCCGGGCCACGTGTGAGCGAGGATCGCCCTCTCCGCGCCCGCGGACAGCTTGACGCCCGGCCGTCCGATGTCGGCGCCGATCCGGTCCACGAGCTGGCGGGCGAGGAGCACGACGTCCGAGCCGCGCTCGCGGAGCGGAGGGACGACGAGCGCGATGCCGCGGATCCTATAGTAGAGGTCCTCGCGGAACTTCTCCTCGGCCACGAGACGTCCGAGGTCGCGGTGCGTGGCCGCCACGAGCCGCACGTCCACGCGCCGGTCCTGCACCTCTCCGACGCGGCGGAAGCGCATGTCCTCGAGGACCTTCAGGAGCTTGCCCTGGATCTGCACGTCAACGTCGCCGATCTCGTCGAGGAACACTGTGCCGCGGTGCGCGGTCTCCAGGAGGCCGGGCTTGGCGGCGACCGCCCCGGTGAACGCACCCTTCTGGTGGCCGAAGAGCTCGGATTCCAGGAGCTCGCGCGAGAGGCCGGCGCAGTTGAGGTCGACGAACGCTTCTTCCGCACGGGGACCGTTGTCGTGGAGCCATCGGGCGAGGACCCCCTTGCCGCTCCCCGTCTCGCCCATGATCAGGACCGGAGTCGTGGCCTGGGCGACCCGGCGCGCCTGCTCCGCCAGGCGCTTCAATGGCGGGCTCTCTCCGCGAAACGGGTCGACGGCCTCGCGGGCGCGGCGCGAGCGGCCCGCCTCCGTCACCTGGCGCATGCGGCGGGTCTCGAGCAGCCGCTCCACCAGGAGGAGGAGCGCCGGCAGCTCCACCGGCTTCGTGAAGAACTGCTCGGCTCCCTCCTTCACCGCCTTCACCGCGAGGTCGATCGAGCCGTGGGCGGTGAGGACGACGGCGGGCACGGACGGGTCGAGGGCCTTGAGCCGGCCCAGGAGCTCGAGGCCGTCGCCGTCGGGAAGCGAGTAGTCGAGGAGGTAGAGATCGGGCCGCGAGGTCTGGAAGGCCGCGACCGCCTCCGCGAGGCTACCGGCCTCCTGGACCTCGAATCCCTTGTGCACGAAGAAGCGCCGTATGGGAAGGCGTACCTCCGGCTCGTCGTCGACGAGGAGCAGCCGGTCTCCGCTCACGAGGCCTCTTCCGCCAGGGCCGCGACCCTCGCCGCGGGAAGCCAGACCGTGAACACGGCGCCTCGACCCGGCCGATCGGCGGCGGTCACGTGCCCGCCGTGCTGCTCGACGATCCGCCGCACGATGGAGAGCCCCAGCCCGGTGCCGCCCTTGCGCCGGGTGAAGAAGGGCTGGAACAAGCGCTCGGTGTCGCCGGGGGGAAGGCCCGGTCCCTCGTCGGAGACGCGGCAGGCGACGCCCTCGGGTGCGATCGCGACCTCGAGGCGGACGGTGGAGCCGCGCGGCGAGAGCTGGATCGCGTTGGCCAGCAGGTTCTGGAAGACCTGCTCGAGCCGACCCTCGTCGCGGTCGATCTCGGCGAGGCCGGGACCGACGTCCTCCACGACCGTGATCCCTGCCTCCGCGGCCGCGGCGGCGCAGGAGCGGACGGCACGGCGAGCGACGGGGGCGACGGCACCCCGCACGAGAACGAGCGCGGGGGGCCGCGCGTAGTCGAGAAGGTCGGCCATCAGGTTGGTGAGCCGCTTGACCTGCGAGCGGAGGAGGGCGAGGAACTCCGCGCGCTCGCGCTTCTTCCCGAGCTGGTCTTCGTAGGCGTCGAGCGTCGCGGAGATGCTGAACAGCGGCGTGCGTACCTCGTGGGCGACGCCCGTCACGAGCTCTCCCACGGCGGAGAGCGTCTCGCTGCGCTGGAGCGCCGCTTCCAGCCGCGCCCGCTCGCTGATGTCGCGAACGGCGGTGACGCGCAGCGATCGGCCCGCGAGATCGAGGGGACGGCCCTGCACCTCCACCATGAACGTCGTCCCGTCCTTGCGCATCGCCCGGTGCTCGTAGGCGGTGAGCTCGCGTCCGCGCTGGTTTTCGCGGACCTTCTCGTGGTCCACGGGCGCCACGAGGTCCGTGACCGGCCGCCCCAGCAGCTCGGGGACGGAGTAGCCGAGCATGGCCGCGAGCTGCGGGTTCGCGTCCACGACCTTTCCGTTCTCCGAGAACCCGATCCCTTCGAAGGCGGCCTCCGAGATCCGCCGCAGGCGCTCCTCGCTGTCGAGGAGCGCCTGGTGGGCCTCCTTGCGCGCCGTGATGTCGGCCACCGTTCCCCGCACGCGCAGCGGCTGGCCCGAGGGGTCGCGGTCGATGCGGCCGCGGGCCTCCAGCCACCGCGAGGTCCCGGCGGTGGTGAGGATGCGGTGCTCGGTCGCGAACTCCGCCTCCGGGCCGTGCAGGATGGCGTCGATCGATTCCGAGACGCTCCTCCGGTCCGCGGGGTGCACGAGGTACAGGTAGGAGCGGGCGCCCCCGAGCGTCCCCGGAGGCAGCCCCAGGAGCGCGTCGACACCCTGCGACCAGGCGGCGGCCCCCGTCGTGACCTCCCATTCCCACGTTCCCATGCGCGCGGCGTCGAGGGCGAGGCGCAGCCGCTCCTCGCTGTCGCGCAGGCGCGCTTCCGCCTCCAGCTCGTCCGTCATGTCGCGCGTCGTGACCACGACGTGCGGCGTGTCGTCGAGCTGGATCACCTCCGCCGAGAGGTTGCACACCCGGCGCTGCCGGGAGCGCGTGCGCAGGTCGGCCATGAAATCGCGGACGCCTCCCTCCTTTCGCAGACGCTCCACGAATTCTCCGCGGCGCGCCGGGTCCGCCCAGATCCCCACGTCGAGCGACCGGCGGCCCACCACGTCCGCGCGCCCGTACCCGAACGCGCGCTCGAAGGCCTCGTTGACGTCGACGTAGACGCCGTCTTCGAGAGAGGCGATGCTGATGGCGTCGGGGCTGCTCCGGAAGATCCGCGCGAACTTCTCCTCGGAGACGCGCCGGCGGGCGCTCTCGGCGTGGGAAGCGCGGTGCTCGTCGTCGAGGAGACAGACGATCGCGCCCAGGGCGAGGACGGCGAGGACCAGGAGGTCGACGTAGCCGAAGTAGGCCAGGTGCAGGACTCCGAGGCCCGTGACGAGCGAGAGCGTGTATGCGATCGCCTCGTACACGTGGATCGCGCCGTAGGCGGCGAGGGCGCCGGCGAGCAGCCGGCCCGCGACGCTGGAGAGAGCGGGACGTCGCCTCGCCACGAGAGGCGCGGCCGCGAGCGCCGCGGCCCCGAGCGCAAGGAGAGGGAGGACCAGGCGCACGAGCTCCGTCGCCGCCGGCGGCAGCCCGATCGCGAGCGCGGTTGCCGAGCCGGCGGCCAGGATGGCGGCTCCCCAGAGCAGGGTGGGGCGGCGCGTCGCCCGGGGCTCTGCCGTGAGCTCGAGCGCGCCCGCGACGAGGCCCGCCGCCTGGACGTAGGCGAGGACGACGATCGCGGCGCGCAGGGCGCTCCCCGCGAGACCGGAGAGCGGCTGGACCACGAGGACGAAGCTCGCGGCCTCGCGCGCGACGGCGGCCAGCCACGCCCACGACCAGGCCGCCGTGTGGGCGCGCGGGAATACTCGACGCAAGCCGAGGAAGGCGACGAGGGCGAGCAGGGCGCCGGCGACCTCCGCCGCCCATGCGCCGACGATAACCGCATTCAGGGGATGGGGCATGCCGCCCACTCCGTCCGCGCCGCGTGGGCGCTCCCCGGCGAGCCCCGCCGGATGCCAGCCGGGCGCATCATAGCAGGCAGCTTGACAGCCCCGCGAGCCTCCTTTAGAGTCGGGGCTTTAGAGGAAGAGCGTGCCCGCGACCCCTGGCGCTTCGAGCAGCAACACGCCGAAGGGCGTCGTGTGTCGCTGGCGTCCCCGGTTCCACCACTACCGCTACCACCCGTAGCGGCGGGCCCCCGGGGTCCCGCCGCGGTAGCGGAACGGGTCCTCTGGGGAGGTCGGCGCCGGCACAGTGAGCCTCTCCAGGGACCTGGAGAGGCTTTCGTGCTTTTGGGCGCTCGACGAGGATGCCGACACAGATCTGCGTCAGCCTGACGGAAGACAACACCACGGCGCTCATCGACCGGATGGTCGACCTGGCCGAGGTGGCCGACATGTTCGAGGTGCGCGGCGACCTCGGCCGCGACCTCGACCTTCTCACGCTCATCCGCGCGCGCACGCGCCCGATGCTCTACGCCTGTCATCCGGTGTCCGAGGGCGGGCAGTGGGACGACGCGGACACGAAAGGGCGCCGGCTCCTCCTCCAGGAGGCGGTGAAGCGCGGGTTCGACTACGTGGACGTCGAGTACAGGAGCGGGCTCCTCAACGTGGCCGCGGAGAAGGCCGGCCGCGGCCTCATCGTCTCCCATCACGACCTCTCGGGCACTCCCGAGGACCTCGACTCGCTCTACGCGGGCATGGCGGAGATGGGCGCGGACATCGTGAAGATCGCCGTCACGCCGCGCTCCATCGCCGACGTGGGCCGGCTGGTCGCGTTCGCCTGCGATCGCGCGCGGGGCTCGGGCCCCCCGCTCGTTCCCATCGCCCTCGGCCCCCTCGGCATGCTCACGCGCGTGCTCGGCGGCCGCTGGGGCGCGCCTTTCACCTACGCCTGCGCGGGCACGGGGCTCGAGGCGGGCCCGGGGCAGATCCCGGCCCGGATCCTCACCGACGTCTACCGCGTCCGGCAGATCACCTCCGCGACGCGCGTCTTCGGCGTCCTCGGGTCGGACGTGACGCGGTCACTCTCCCCGGTCCTCCACAACCGCGCGTTCGCGGCCCGCGACATCGACGCGGTCTACGTGCCCCTTCAGGCCGAGGCGGTCGATCCGTTCCTCCAGGCCCTTCCCGCGCTCGCCCTCTCCGGCTTCAGCGTGACCCGGCCGTTCAAGACCGACATCCTGGGCCGCCTGCAGGCTGTGGACCACCTGGCCGGACTCTCCGGCAGCGTGAACACCGTGGTCGTGCAGGACGGGACACTCGTGGGATCGACCACCGACGGCCACGGCGTCGTGGCGCCGCTCAAGAAGAAGATGGAGCTGAAGGGCCGGCGGGTCGTGATCGTGGGGGCGGGAGGGGCGTCCCGCGCCGCCGCGTTCGCGCTGCGCCACGTGGGCGGACGCGTGACCGTCCTCGCGCGGCGTCCCCAGCAGGCGGCGGAGGTGGCGGCCGCGGTGGGCTGCGACCACGGCGACCTCGCCCGCCTCGGCGACCTCGAGTGGGACGTGCTCATCAACGCCACCCCGGTGGGCTCGACGTCCGATCCGCTCGAGAGCCCGGTGCCGGCACGGCTGCACCGGCCGGGCTCCGTCGTGCTCGACATGGTCTACGACCCTCTCGTGACGCCGCTCCTGCGCCAGGCGGAAGCGGCGGGGGCGCAGACGGTGGACGGGCTGCAGATGCTCATCGCTCAGGCGGCCGGGCAGTTCGAGACGTGGACGGGGATGGAAGCGCCGCTCGACGCGATGCGCGCGGCCGCCCTCGTGGCCGCGCAGGAGCGGGAGTCGTGAGCCGCTACTCGCGGCAGGAGCTCTTCGCGGGCATCGGGCCCGAGGGGCAGGAGCGGCTCCGCTCGTCCCGCGTGCTCGTGGTGGGGGCGGGAGCGCTCGGCTCGTCGCTCGCGGAGACGATGACGCGCGCGGGCGTGGGCGCCCTCACCGTCGTGGACCGCGACTACGTCGAGGAGTCGAACCTCCAGCGCCAGTCGCTCTTCGACGAGGAGGACGCGCGAGCGGGACTGCCCAAGGCGGCGGCCGCGGAGAAGCGTCTGCGGGCGCTGAACTCCGACGTCGAGGTGCGGGGGATCGTCGCCGACGTGGGGCCCGAGAACGCGGACGCGCTCGTCCGCGGCCAGTCGCTCGTCCTCGACGGCACCGACAACTTCGAGACGCGGTTCCTGTTGAACGACGTCTGCGTGCGGGCGCGCGTGCCCTGGGTCTACGGCGCGTGCGTCGGGTCCTACGGCCTGGCGCTCCTCGTCCGGCCGGGAGTCTCGCCCTGCCTGCGCTGCGTGCTCCACTCCATGCCCGCGCCGGGCTCGGGCGCGACCTGCGACACGGCGGGCGTCATCGCCCCGATCGTGCAGGTGATCGCCGGCATCCAGGCCGCGGAGGCCCTGAAGCTGCTCGCGGGACGGACGGAGGCGCTCGTCGACGGCCTCGTGACCATCGACGTCTGGACGGGGACTTTCGACGTCCTCGATCTCTCCGGGCAGCGTCCCTCGTGTCCGGCCTGCACGGAAGGCCGGTTCGAGTACGCGGAGCGGGCCGGCACGACGGACGTGCTCTGTGGGCGGGACGCGGTACAGATACGGCCCACGGCCGATACGCGGGTGGATCTCGGCGCGCTCGCGGCGCGGTTGCAGCCTGTCGGTGAAGTCGTGTCGAACGACCACCTCGTGCGCTTTCGCGCCCGAGGGACGGAGCTCGTGGTCTTCCGCGACGGACGCGCGATCGTGAAGGGCGTCAAGGATGCGGCGGAGGCGCGCAGCGTCTTCTCGAGGTACGTGGGATAGCCCGATGCCCCGGATCCAGGTTCCTCCCGGCGTCCAGTGCTTCGTGGGCGACGAGGCGCGCCGCCGCCGGCGCATCGAGGAGGCCGTGGTCTCCGTCTTCGAGGGCTGGGACTACGAGGAGATCATTCCCCCGCTCTTCGACTACGCGGACGCGTTCGCCGGTCCCGCCCTCGGCCCCAAGACGTATTCGTTCGTGGGGCGCGACGGGAGCGTGCTCGCCCTGCGTCCCGACTTCACGAGCCTCCTCGCCAAGATCGCGGCGGGCCGGCTGCGCGACCGTCCCGCGCCGCTGCGGCTCTACTACTCGGGCGAGGTGCTGCGCTACGAGCCACCCAAGGCCGGGCGGCAGAGCGAGCTCCACCAGATGGGCCTCGAGCACCTCGGCGGCGACCCCGCGTCCGCGGACGCGGAGACGGTGGCGATCGCCGCCGAGTGCCTGGAGCGGCTGGGGGCGGAGGGATGGGTGCTCGCCCTCGGCCACGTGGGCGTCTTCTCCGGCCTCCTCGCCGACGCGGGGCTCTCGCCCGCCGCCCTCGAGGCGCTCCGCGACCGCGTGGAGGCGAAGGACCGCGAGGGCGTTCTCGCCCTTCTCGCGCGCGAGCAGGTCGCCGAGGAGACCGCGGCCGCGGTGGCGCGCCTCACGGAGGTCGCGGGGCCGCCCGAGGTGCTGAAGGACGCGGCCGGCCTCTTCGCCTTCTGCGAGCCCGCCCGCGCCGCCGTGCGCGAGCTCGCGCGGCTCGCGGAGACGCTGGAGGTGGCGGGGCTCGGGCACCGCCTCGTCGTGGACCTCGGCGAGGTGCGGGGGCTCGACTACTACACCGGCATCGTCTTCCGGGCCTACGCGCCGGGCCTGGGGTTCGAGGTGGGCGGGGGCGGGCGCTACGACACCCTCCTCGGCCGCTTCGGCCGGCCGCTGCCCGCCGTCGGCTTCATGCTCGGCCTCGACCGGACGGCGCTCCTCCTCGAGAAGCAGGGCCGGCTCCCGGCGCTGCGTTCTGCCGAGGTCGAGCTCGTGGCCGATCCCGGGCTCGGGGCCGCGCTGCTCCGCGCGCGCGCCGCGAGAGACGCGGGCCGCCGCGTGCGCTTCGGCAGCGGCAACGGAGGCCCGCAGTGACGCTCACCGTGGCCCTCTCGAAGGGCAAGCTCCTGCTCGGCACGGAGGTCCTCTTCCGCCGGGCCAAGCTGCCCTTCCCGGAGGGAGAGAGCCGGCGACTCGTGGTGCCCATCGACGGCTTCCGGTTCCTGTTCGTGAAGGACATGGACGTGCCCACCTACGTCGAGTACGGCGTCGCCGACTGCGGGATCGCGGGGCGCGACGTGCTGCTCGAGACGGCGAGCGACGTCTACGAGCCGCTCGACCTCGGCTTCGGCCACTGCCGGCTGGTCGTTGCGGGCAAGAAGGACACGCCTTTCTCTTACGTAAGCACCTCCACCCTGCGCGTGGCCACCAAATACCCGCGCGTGGCCTCCACGCACTTCCTGGAGCGGGGACTCTCCGCGGAGGTCGTCCGCCTCGCGGGCTCGGTGGAGCTCGCGCCGGGACTCGGTCTCGCCGACTGCATCGTGGACGTGGTGGAGACGGGCCGGACGCTCGAGGAGAACGGCCTCGTTCCGGTCGAGGAGATCGCGAGCTCTTCCGCTCGTCTCGTCGTGAACAGGGCGAGCTTCCACGCGCGCCGAGAGGAGATCTCGGAGCTGCTCGCCACGCTGCGGACGACCTCGGAGGACTGGGCGGCGAGGGGGGCGTCGTGAGGACGCTGAGCTACGGGTCCGTGGAGTTCGAGAAGTGGGTCCGCGGCCTTCCCCGCGCGGCCTCCGCTCGGCCCGAGGTGGAGAGGGCCGTGGTCGGGATCCTCCGGGCGGTGAAGCGCGACGGGGATGCCGCGCTCGTGCGGTTCGGCCGGAAGTTCGACGGGGTACGACTGGGCAAGAACAGCCTGCGCGTGCCGGCCCGACAGATCAGGAACCTCGCGCGCCAGGCCGACAGGGGAGTGGTGGGGGCGCTCCAGGACATGGCCGCCCGCATCACCGCCTACCATCGACGGCAGCTCTCCGCCGGGTTCCGGATGCGGCTTCCCGGAGGCGGCGTGCTCGAGGAGGTCGTGTCCCCGCTCGAGTCCGTCGGTCTCTACGTGCCCGGGGGCGCCGGCGCGTACCCGTCGTCGGTGCTCATGAACGCGATTCCCGCGCGCGTGGCCGGAGTCCCGCGGATCGTGGTGGCGACACCGCCCCGCGCGCTCTCGTCCAGCCCCGCGATCGCGGCCGCCCTCGTGATCGTCGGTCTCGAGGACGCCGTCCTTCGGGTGGGCGGCGCGCAGGCGGTGGCCGCGCTCGCCTACGGCACGGCGACGGTGGCGCGGGTGGACAAGATCGTGGGGCCGGGCAACGCCTTCGTGGCCGCGGCCAAGCGGCGGGTGCGGGGCGACGTGGAGATCGACAACGAGGCGGGGCCGAGCGAGGTCGTGATCCTCGCGGACGACACCGCGGACGCGGGGTTCGTGGCCGCCGATCTCCTCGCCCAGGCCGAGCACGGCAGCGGCGACGAAACGGTCGTGCTCGTCACCCCGTCCGCGGCCCTCGCCGAGGAGGTGCGCGAGCTCGTGGCGGACGGCGCCTCCTCCGTGGCCAACGTCCGCGCGGCCCGGCGCGCCCTCGCGCGCCACGCGGCGGTCGTCTTCGTCCGCGATCTCGAGGAAGGCATCGCCGCCGTCAACGGCCTGGCGGCCGAGCACGCGGAGGTGATGACGCGCGACGCTTCCGCGGTGGCGCGGCGCGTGGTGGCCGGCGCCGTCTTCGTGGGCGAGCACGCGCCGGTGGCGGTGGGCGACTACGGGATCGGCCCCAACCACGTGCTGCCCACGGGCGGCACCGCGCGCTTCTCCTCGCCGCTCTCCGTGCGGGACTTCCAGCGCCGGCAGAGCGTCGTGACGATGACGAGGTCCGGCCTAGGTCGAGTGGCGGACGGCATCGTACGGGTCGCGCGCGCCGAGGGCTTCGCCGGCCACGCGCAGAGTGTCCTCACGAGGTTCGCGGGATGAGCGACCCTCTGCTCCGCGTCAAGCCGGCGGTGCGCGCCGCCGTCGCCTACACGCTCTCCGCCCGCCGTGCCCCCGTGAAGATCAACCAGAACGAGAACCCTTTCGACATGCCGGAGGCGGTGAAGCGCCGGGTGCTGGACAAGGCGCTCTCGCGGCCGTGGTCGCGCTACCCCGACTTCGACCCGAAGGACCTGCGCGAGAAGCTCGCCGCCTTCAGCGGCTGGCGGGCGGACGGGATCCTGTGCGGGAACGGGTCGAACGAGCTGATCGAGGCGCTGCTGCTGGTGACGGTAGGCGCGGGGACGAAGGTCGTCATCCCGGAGCCCACGTTCACGCTGTATGCGCTGATGACGACGATCCTCGGGGGCGAGGCGGTCAGGGTTCGATTGACGCCGGATATGCAATACGACGAGACGGCCTTGATCGAAGCTCACCGGACGCACGGGATGAGCGTCGTCTGCTCGCCGAACAATCCGACCGGTAACCAGATCTCGTCGGCCGCCATCAGTCGCATGGCCGGAGAGGGCGGCCTCCTCGTACTCGACCAGGCCTACCAGGAGTTCGCGGACGACGAGTCGGTGGCCGCTCTCCTCGAGGAGCACCCGAATCTGGTCGTCCTGCGCACGTTCTCCAAGGCGATGGGGATGGCGGGGCTCCGCGTCGGCTACCTCCTCGCCTCGCCCGCGCTCGTCCGCGAGGTCGACAAGGCGCGGCTCCCCTACAACCTGAACTTCTTCTCGCAGGCCGCGGCGATGGCGGCCCTCGAATGCTACGAGTCGGAGCTTCTTCCCACCGTGAAACGGCTCGTGAGGCTGCGCGAGGGGCTCGCCGCGTCTCTCCGCCGGATCGCCGGGATCCGGGTCTATCCTTCGGCCGCGAACTTCCTGCTCGTGGAGTTTCTCGAGGCCGATCCGAAGGCGGTCTTCGAGGCGTTGTACGAGAAGGGAGTGCTGGTTCGAGACGTGACCTCCTATCCGATGCTCGGACGATGCCTGCGCATCAGCGTCGGGTCCGAGGCGGAGAATGCGGCGCTGCTCGCGGCCATGTCCGATGCTCTCCGCGCCGGCGTCGAGGCAAAGAGGGTGTGATGGCGCGAAGAGCATCGGTGCGTCGCAAGACCCGCGAGACGGACATCGACCTCGCCCTGAACCTCGACGGCGAAGGACGCTCGCGGATCCAGACGGGCGTGGGTTTCCTCGATCACATGCTGACGTCGCTCGCCACCCACGGCCGGTTCGACCTCGACGTGCGCTGCAAGGGCGACCTCAACGTGGACGCGCACCACACGGTGGAGGACGTGGGGATAGCGCTCGGCCAGGCCTTGAAGCAGGCGCTCGGGGACAAGAAGGGCATCGTGCGCTTCGGCCACGCGTTCTGCCCGCTCGACGAGGCCTTGACCCAGGCCGTCGTCGACCTTTCGGGCCGGCCCTGGCTCCACTTCGGCGTCGTCTTCAAGGCCCAGCGCGTGGGCACGATGCCCACGGAGCTCTTCGAGGACTTCTTCTGGGCTCTCGTGGACCACGGAAGGCTGAACCTCCACCTCGACACGCTCCGCGGCCGCAACGCCCACCACGTGGCGGAGACGCTCTTCAAGGCCACGGCGCGCGCGCTCTCCATGGCGGTGGCCCGCGATCCGCGCGTGAAAGGCGTGCCCAGCACGAAGGGGAAGCTGTGATCGCGATCGCCGACTACGGGATCGGGAACCTCGGCAGCGTCACCAAGGCCTTCCGCCACGCGGGGGCGGAGACGACGCTCACCGGAGATCCGGACGTCCTGCGCGCGGCCGACGCGCTCGTCCTCCCCGGGGACGGAGCCTTCGCCGCCACCATGGACGAGGTCACGCGGCGCGGCATCGTTCCCGTGGTGCGCGAGGCGGCGGCCGCGGGCAAGCCCGTGCTCGGGATCTGCATCGGCATGCAGCTCTTCTTCGACGAGAGCGAGGAGCACGGGCGGCACGCCGGCCTGGGGCTGCTGCCGGGCCGGGTGCGGCGGTTCGACGAGGGCCTCCCCGTGCCTCACATGGGCTGGAACCGGCTGCGGCACCGACAGCGCCACCCGCTCCTCGACGGGATCGAGGACGGCGCCTACGTGTACTTCGTGCACTCCTACTACTGCGACGCTCCGGACGACGTCACCGTCGCCACCTCGGACTACGGGCGGGACTTCGCGGCGGTAGCGGGGCGAGGCAGCGTTCTCGGCGTGCAGTTCCACCCCGAGAAGAGCCAGGAAGTGGGCTTGCGGATGGTGGCGAACTTCGTCCGCATGCTCGGACGCTCGGCGGCGCGGAGGAGCGCGTGATCGTGATGCCCGCGATCGACCTGCGGAACGGCCGCGTCGTGCGTCTCAAGCAGGGCCGCCTCCAGGACGAGACCGTCTACGGCGGCGATCCCGCCGAGGTGGCGCGGCGCTGGGAAGCGGAAGGCGCGGAGAGGCTCCACGTGGTGGACCTCGACGCCGCCATCGAGGGCAAGGCGCAGCCGCAGGCGGTGGCGGCCGTGATCGCGGCGGTGCGCATCCCCGTCGAGGTCGGAGGCGGGCTGCGCACGATCGAGACCGCCGCGGGCTACCGCAACGCGGGGGCGGAGCGCGTGATCTTCGGAACGGCCGCGGTCTCGCGTCCCGAGGTCGTCGAGGAGGCCGTCCGCCGGTGGCCGGACGCGGTCGCGGTGGCCATCGACGCCCGCGACGGCAAGGTCGCGGTGGCCGGTTGGAACGAGGTGACTACCGTGGACGCGGTGGAGCTGGCCTCGCGCGTCAAGACCTGGGGAGTCCCGCGCATCCAGTACACGGACGTCATGCGCGACGGCATGCTCACCGGTCCGAACCTGCACGCGATCGAGCAGGTCGCCCTGGCGAGCGGCCTCCGGGTCACCGCGGCCGGAGGCATCTCCAGGCTGGAAGACATCGAGTGGCTCGCGGGGCTGGAGGAGATCGGCATCGACGAGATCGTGGTCGGGAAGGCGCTCTACGACGGCAAGCTCTCCCTCGACGAGGCGCGACGAGTCGCCAGGGGCGAAGGCGTCGCCGACGCCACGAGCAAGCGAGTCACCGAGGGCGGATCATGACGCTCGCCAAACGGCTCATCCCCTGCCTCGACGTGGACCGCGGGCGCGTGGTCAAGGGCGTCCGGTTCGTGTCGCTGCGCGACGCGGGAGACCCGGTGGAATGCGCGGCCCGCTACGACGCCGAGGGGGCGGACGAGCTCGTCTTCCTCGACATCACGGCGTCCTCGGACGACCGGCCCATCGTCCTGGAGATGGTGCGGCGCGTGGCGGACACCGTCTTCCTTCCGTTCACGGTCGGCGGGGGAGTGCGCACCGTGGAGGACGCGGAGGCGCTCCTGCGCGCGGGGGCGGACAAGGTGGCCGTGAACACCGCGGCGGTGGACCGCCCCGTGCTCCTGACCGATCTCTCCCGGCGCTTCGGCTCGCAGGCCGTCGTGCTCGCGATCGACGCGCGTCGTCGGAAGGACGGCAGCTTCGAGGTCTACGTCCACGGCGGCCGCACGCCGACCGGTCGCGACGCGGTGGCGTGGGCCCGGGAAGGCGTCGCGCGCGGCGCCGGCGAGATCCTGCTCACGAGCATGGACCGTGACGGGACGAAGGACGGCTTCGATCTCGCGCTCACCCGCGCGGTCGCGGAAGCGGTGAGCGTGCCCGTCGTGGCCTCGGGAGGGTGCGGCACCGTCGCCCACATGGCCGAGGTCCTCACCGAGGGCCGGGCGAGCGCGGCGCTCGCCGCCTCGATCTTCCACTTCGGCGAGGTCCGGATCCCCGACGCCAAGGCGCAGCTCCGTCGGGATGGCGTGGAGGTGCGGCCGTGACCCTCTGGTCCGGAGTCCTCAAGTACGACGCGACCGGCCTCGTGCCCGTCGTCGTCCAGGACCGGGCGAGCGGCGACGTGCTGATGCTGGCGTGGGCGAACGCGGAAGCCGTCGAGAAAACCGCCGCCACCAGGTACGCGCACTTCTGGAGCCGCAGCCGCAAGACGCTCTGGCGAAAGGGCGAGACCTCGGGGAACGGCCTGCGCGTCGTGGACATGAAGACCGACTGCGACGAGGACACGCTGCTCCTCGTCGTGGATCCCGAGGGGCCGGCGTGCCACAACGGGACTCGCACGTGCTTCGGGGACGGCGCAACGTCGGACGCGGGGATGCTCGAGGAGCTCGCGCGCGTGGTGGCGTCGCGGGCGAAGGACGCTCCCGAGGGCTCGTATACGGCGCGACTCCTGGCCAAGGGGCCGGACGCCGTCCTCAAGAAGATCGGCGAGGAGGCGACGGAGGTCGTGCTCGCGGCCAAGGCGGAGAGCGACGAGCGGCTGGCCGAGGAATCGGCCGACCTGCTCTACCACCTTACCGTCGCGCTGCACCAGCGGGGAGTGGCGCTCACGCGGGTGATGGACGTGTTGCGCCGCCGGCGCGAGGGAGGCGGACGGTGAAGGACAGGGACGCGCTCGCCTACGAAGACTACGAAAGGCTCTCCGCGGGAGGCGGGCCCGTTCCCGTCTACCGCGCCGTGCCCGGCGACCTCCGCACGCCCGTCTCCGCGTTTCTCTCGCTGGCCGCGCGCTCCGAGCGCGCCTTCCTGCTCGAGAGCATCGTCGGCGGGGAGCGCGTCGCTCGCTACTCGTTCCTGGGACGCGATCCGGTGGCGACGCTCGAGGTGCTTTCGACGGGCGTCGTCGTGACCGAAGGCGAGCGCACGACCGTCGACCCGCGCGGCCTGCTCGAGGCCCTGCGCGCGCGCCTCGGTCCGCCCGCGGCAGAGGTCCCCGGGCTCCCGCGCTTCACGGGCGGAGCCGTCGGCTACCTGACCTGGGACGCGGTGCGTCTCTTCGAGCGGATACCGGACCGCCACGCGCGCACGGACGCGCCCCTCGCCTCCTTCTCGTTCTACCGCTCGCTCGTCGCCTTCGACCATGTGAGCCAGCGCCTGCTGCTCGTCGCGATCTGCGAGCCGGGGAGCCGGAAGGACTGGGAGAGAGCCCAGGAGACGCTCGACCGGATGGAGGAGGACCTGGGCTGGGAGAGACGTCCGGCGACCGCGCGCCGCGCCGAAGCGCCCGACGGCCTGGAGCTCGGGGACGGAACGGCGTTCCGGGAGGGTGTCGTCCGGGCCAAGGAGTACATCACCGCCGGTGACATCTTCCAGGTCGTGCTGTCCCGGCAGAAGACGCTTTCTTGCGGGCTCGATCCCTTCACGGTCTACCGCGCCCTGCGCATGGTGAACCCGTCGCCCTACATGACGTTCCTGAAGGACGGCGACACCGCGGTCGCCGCCGCCTCGCCCGAGATGCTCGTGCGCGTCGAAGGCCGTCGCGTGGAGATGAGGCCGATCGCGGGCACGCGCCCCCGCGGCGACGGCCGCAGCGACGCCGATATCGAGCGGGAGCTCCTCGGCGACGAGAAGGAGCGGGCCGAGCACCTCATGCTCGTGGACCTCGGCCGCAACGACGTGGGACGCGTCAGCCGCTATGGGACGGTGACCGTCCCCGAGCTCATGCGCGTCGAGCACTACAGCCACGTAGCCCACATCGTCAGCTCGGTCACGGGCGAGCTCCGCGAAGGCAAGGACGCGCTCGACGCTCTCGCCGCGACGTTCCCCGCGGGGACACTGTCCGGCGCCCCGAAGATCCGGGCCATGGAGATCATCGACGAGCTGGAGCCCGGCCGCCGCGGCCTGTACGGAGGAGCCATGGGCTATCTCGACCTCCGCGGGAACCTGGACTTCTGCATCGCCATCCGCACGCTCTTCTTCCGCGGCGGAAAGGTCACGCTCCAGGCCGGGGCGGGGATCGTGGCCGACTCCGATCCCGCCGCCGAGGAGCGCGAGACGAGCGCGAAGGCGGGAGCGCTCTTCGAAGCGCTGCGCCGCGCGGGAGGGCTCGCGTGATCCTGCTCGTCGACAACTACGACTCCTTCACGTTCAACCTCTACCAGTACCTCGGCGAGCTGGGGGCGGAGGTTGAAGTCGTTCGCAACGACGCCCTCACCGTGGACGAGGCGCTCGCCCGCAAGCCCGAGAAGATCGTGATCTCGCCCGGCCCGGGGACGCCGGACCAGGCGGGGATCAGCCTCGAGCTCGTCCGGCGCGCGGACGTCCCGGTGCTCGGCGTCTGCCTCGGCCACCAGGCGCTCGGGCAGGCCTTCGGCGGGCGGGTGGTGCGCGCGCCCAAGCTCATGCACGGCAAGACGTCGGAGATCCGCCACGACGGCCGCACGCTCTTCGCGGGCCTCCCCGACCCGTTCACGGCCACGCGCTACCATTCGCTGGTCGTGGCGCCCGAGGCGATCCCGGAC
>JBKPBQ010000556.1:0-3412 GCA_046726955.1 Acidobacteriota bacterium | reverse complement strand
ACCGCGCGGACCTGCTTGAAGTCGGTGATGCCGCCCACGACCTTCTGGATCCCGTCCTGGAGGAGCGTCGTCATCCCGTCGGCCATCGCCTGCTTGCGGAGGTTCTCCACCGGCTCGCGCTTCTGGATCTTGCGCTTCATCTCGTCGGTGCCGACCAGCAGCTCGTGGATGCCCATCCGGCCCTTGTAGCCGCTGCCGCCGCACTTCACGCAGCCCTTCGGCCGGAAGAGGCGGAACGACGGCGAGTACTTGATCCCGAGCTTCTCCCAGGCCTCGAGGCCGTACTCCTGCATGAGCTCCGCGAACTCCTCCTGGGTGGGCGCGTACTCCTCCTTGCAGTCCTTGCAGAGCGTGCGCACGAGGCGCTGGGCGAGGATGCCGAGGAGAGCGTCCGCGAAGTTGAAGGGGTCGATGTCCATGTCGAGGAGGCGCACGATCGTCTCCGGCGCGGAGTTCGTGTGGAGCGTCGAGAACACGAGGTGGCCGGTGAGGGAAGCCTCGATGCCCGTGGCCGCGGTCTCGTGGTCGCGCATCTCGCCGACCATGATCACGTCGGGGTCGGCGCGGAGGAACGCGCGCATGGCGGTGGCGAACGTGAAGTCGATCTTGGGGTGGACCTGGACCTGGCGCAGCCCGGGCTGCGTGATCTCGACGGGGTCCTCCGCGGTCCAGATCTTCATGTCCACGTTGTTGATGTAGCCGAGGCCCGAGTGCAGCGTCGTCGTCTTGCCCGATCCGGTCGGGCCGACGACGAGGCAGATGCCGTAGGGCTTCTCCAGGATCGTCTTGAACTGCGTGATGTTCCGATCCGAGAAGCCCATCTTCTCGAGGGGCAGCGGCTTGCTCGCGGCGAGGATGCGCATCACGACGTCCTCGTTGCCGCCGGTGGTGGGGATCGTGGCCACGCGCAGCTCGATCGTGCCCATCGGGCCCTTGAAGCGGATCTTGCCGTCCTGGGGCTTGCGCTTCTCCGCGATGTCGAGCTTGGACATGATCTTCAGCCGCTGCACGATCGCGTTGCGGTGGGGGGCGGGGATCTCGAGGTACTTCTGGCAGTCGCCGTCCACGCGGAAGCGGACGACGGTGGGCGCCATCTTGCCGTAGGGCTCGACGTGGATGTCGGAGGCGCCCTTGTTGTAGGCGTCGATGATGATCTGGTTCGCGAGCTTGACGATGCCCCGGTCCGTCTCGTCCACCTCGGGGACGGCGTCGGCCGTGCCCTCCACCTCGTCCTCGTCGCCCGTGCCGAGCTCCATGATGATCCGGCCCATGTCCTGCTCCTCGACGACCGGCGACGAGTCCCCGTAGCTGGTGCTGACGAACTCGAGGATGTCGCTCTTCACGCCCACCAGGAACTCGTGGCGCGGCGCCAGGTTCATGGCCTTGATGGCGTCGAGGCGGTTCAGGTCGTACGGGTCCTCGACGGCCACGAAGAGCGTGCCCTCGCGCTTCTCGAACGGCGCGCACACGTTCTTCTTGAGGAAGTCGAGGGGCAGGCGGGCTTTCAGGTCCTCGGGCATGGTGCGTCCGTCGGGGGCCCAGTAGCCGCAGTTGTAGAACTGGGCGAGGGCGCGTCCGATCTCCTCGCGCGGGATGCGGAAGTCGTCCTCCAGGACCTTCGCGACCTCGATCTGGTTCACGCGCGCCGTCGTGATCGCCTTCTCCACGTCCTTCTCGGCGATGAGGCCCTTGTCCACGAGGTAGCCGAACTTGCTCGGCTTGTTCGTGCGGGCGGCGCGGTGCTGGTTGTAGAAGGCGATGCCGAGGATCTTGGCCAGTTCCTCCGCGGCCTCCTCGTCCTTCGGGGTGAAGGGGCCGCCCCCGCGCTTGTTGATGAGCTGCACGACGCCCAGCAGGTACTTGTCGAAGAGGATCGGGGCGGAGAGGACCTGCGACGTCCGGAAGCCGGTGGTCTTGTCCCACCGCTGGTCGAAGCGAAGGTTCGCGTGGTGGCGGGCGAGCTCCGCGGCGTCGTAGGCGTTCTGGATGTTCGCGGTCTTGCGCGAGAGGGCGGTGAAGCCGGCAATGGAGGAGAAGGTCTTGGGTACCCGGATCTCCTTGACCTCCTGGCCGGCCTTGAACAGCGAGAAGAGCTCCTGGTTCTTCGTGTCGAGGGCAAAGAGCGTGACGCGCTCGGCCTCCACGAGGTCGAGGATCTTGTCCTTGAGGTCGACGAGGATCTCCTGGATGCTGGGGGCGGAGTTGATCTGGTTGGCGATCTCGATGAGGCGCTTCCTGTAGGAAAGCTCGCGGTGCGTCGTGTCCCCCACGGTCCGGGTCGCCATCGGCGCCTCCTCCTTGCGAATTGATAGCAGACGACTTGCGCGAGGATAGCGACCGCGCGGGGGAGGGTCAAGGATCGCGGTCACGTCCGACGCGACCCTCGCCAGCTCAAGCCGATCGGGCCGGCCTTTCGCCTTCCAGGACCGTGGCGAGGGCCGCGGAGAGCCGCTCCGCGTCCTCGCGGCGCAGCGCCGCCGTCGTGACTCGAATGGCCGGCGCGCCCTTGAGCCGATACCGCTCTCCCGCCCGCACTCCCCACCCGGCGGCGGCGAGGCTTCCCACCACGGCGGTTTCCTCGCGCACGGGGATCCAGACGTTCAAGCCGCTCTGGCCGTGCGCCTCGATGCCGCGCCGCCCGAGCGCGCGAAGGAGCGACTCCCGCCGCTCGGTGTAGACGGCGGCGGCCCGGCGCAAGCCCCTCGTCACCGCCCGGTCCGACCACAGGTCCGCCACGAGGTCCTGCAGCACGTGGCTGACCCAGCCGCTTCCCAGGGCCTGCCGTCCCTCGATCCGGGCCACGGTCGTGGGGTCGCCGGCGAGGACGGCGACCCGGAGGTCGGGGCCCAGCGACTTGGAGACGGACCGCACGACGGCGAATCGGCTTCGGCTTCCGCGGACGAGCGTCAGCGCGGGGGCGCCCGCGACGGGACCCGCGTGGTCGTCCTCCACGAGGAGCACGTCCGGGTAGGCGTCCACGAGCGAGCGCAGCTCGCGGGCCCGCCGCTCCGTGAGCGCGGCCCCCGTCGGGTTCTGGGCGCGCGGCGTGAGGACGATCGCGCGGGCTCCCGCCTCGAGGACGCGCTGCAGGTCGCCGGGGAGGACGCCCTCGTCGTCGAGGCCTACGGGCTCGGCCACGAGCCCGAGAGCGCCCGCGAGGTCGAGCACCGCGTTGTAGCCGGGGTCCTCGACAGCGAAAGTGTCGCCGGGCCGGAGGTGGGCCTGGAGGACGCGCTCGATACCGTCCATCGACCCCGCGACGACGCACACGGCCGTGTCGGGGATGCCGTCAGCAGCGAAGGAGCGCGCGGCCAGGCGGACGAGCCGATGCGGGGGCTCCCCGTAGAGGCGCGGCCGGCGCGGGACGGCGCGCAGCGCTCGCGCGAGCGAGGGAAGCAGCGCGGGGTCGGGC